>CAVCBH010000089.1:0-2433 GCA_963600375.1 bacterium
ACCGTAAATTGAGGTGTGCAGATTGCAGGAATGATTTTTCAGACACGCTCTAGCACTATTGTAGTAGACAAAGAAGAATAAGTCAATAACTTCTGGTTTGCGTAGCAAAGGAGACGCTGCCAAAGAGAGCCGATACCCTATATTTGTCACAAATATAGGATAGTTGCTCTCTTCCTGGGCGTCTGTCTATCTTAACGAATTGAAATAGTAAACTTTTTCCCTGTTCGTTTGTAGTCGGAGATAGAAATTTCCTGGGCGGTATCGGTGTTTTTGCTATCGACTTTGATTTCGGTAGACTCGGTTTTATCAGAGTCTGTATCTTCGGTAGCTTTTTTGGTAGATTCTGATTTTGATACGGCAAAAGTTTGGGCATTTCCACTGCCAATTATTTTGACAGAGCCGGATTCTTCTTTAGCATTTGATTCATTTGAGTTATTATCAGACGATAGGTTGGAGTAATCAGCACAATATGGAGTTAAAGTGAGACTGGTAGCTTTAGGAGAGATAGAGCCTACTGATTTATCTACTCTAAAAGTGCCGCTTGTTCCATCGGAATCACCAAGGAAAAACTCTACAGGATTTCCGAGATTGTCTTTTCCTTTTAATAGGATATCTCCAGGAAGTCCGACATTATTTTGGGAGATAGTAAATGTAATTTTCTGGTCTATCAGGTTGCTTCTATAATTTTTTAAAGTTATTTTTGTTTTATCTTGTAAAGTAAATGACTGATTTAAAGCTACATTTGTTGTTTTTGCATTTAATTCTTTACCGGATGCTGAAAACTTTAAGGTGCCGACAGGAATATCTAACTTACCTAAGGTAGAAAAGTTCATAGTAAAGTTAGATTTTCCTGATAAAACAGAGGAATCATCTAAATTGATTTCGCTTTCGGAAATGGAAGTGAGTTTGTCAAGAGCATAACTACTGCTTCCAGCACTTTCTACAATACTTTTTCCGTTAATTGTAATGTCGGTATCTATAAGAAGCGCGTCAATTGTTTTTAAGTTAAGATGTTTCAATGTAGCAGCATCTTTTACCTGTGTTTTATAGGAAATGATGAGGCTGTTTTCGTCAAGAAGAACTTCGTTTAAAGTAACAGTGATTCCATTTTTTGATACAGATTTGCCAACAACAGTGCTGTAAGGGCTAAGATCTTCTTTGACACCTAAAAGTGTGGATAAACTCTCCATAATCTGCTGTGATTGTGCGTATACATTCTGTCTTACCGGAGCAATACTTCCGCCAAGAATAAGAACAAAAGCGGCAGCGGCGGCAACGTATTTTTTCCATGTATGCTTTTTGAGGGAAGCTTTTTTCTTTGAGGTAAAAGACTGTTTCCAGTTTTTTAAATCAGTACTTGTAATATCAATATTTTCAAAAGTATCAATCTGATTGTCAATGTCATTTAACAAATCATAAATATCATTTTTCATAAAAAACTCCTTTCGGTTGTCATGGGTGGAAACTATGTTATTTTTGTGGTGGCTATTTGACAACGGGTATATTAAGTAATAGTCATTGATTGTATTATTGTGATTCGTTTAGTTAAGTAATTTTTGTGTATATTAGGTAATATTCATTGATTTTGTTTTGGGAAAAAGAGCTCGCAGTTTCTTTTTACTGCGGAAAAGCCGATTATACAGTACAGGCTTTTTGGTATTCATTTCCTTCGATACTTCATCAAATGGTTTTTCTTCTACATATAGTTTAATGAAAAGTTCTCTGTCCTGTGGTTTTAAACAGGATAACATTTGCTTTGTTTCTTCAGAAAATTCTTCATCAAACTGTGTCTGTAATTCAATCGCATCATCAATGCCCGTCGTATGTTGTGCATTTTCCCAGCTCGTCTCTAAAAGACGGTTTGCATATTTTCTTTTATAATCTAAAGCCTTTAACCGGGCAATCCCACCAATCCAGTTAGCAAAGGGATTTCGTATGGAATCATAAGAGTCGATATGTTCCCAAACGGCGAAGAAAACATCATTGATACATTCTTCTTCATATTGAGAAAGGACATTTAGATAACGATGGACAACAGACTTTACAAGCCCGCCGTAATACACCATCACATATTCCAAAGCCCTCTCATTTTTGTGGGATAATTCCTCCACAAAATTTGATTCATTTATCTTCATTGGCTGCTCCTTTATGTACATTCGAATGTAAAAATATATGTAATTATATCGGTTACACTATATATTCGCAAATGAGGGGGAGAATCTCTCACTTTTTTTGAAATATTTTATTTTTTTGAGGGACAGACGCTCCCAAAGAGCAAAGCTACCCTATATTTGTGACTCTATCACTGCGGGTTGAGCGCTCGCCCCACGGCTCGCGTTCAATCCGCGCTCTAAGGCCACAAATATAGGGTGGATTCGCTCTTTGGGAGCTGGCTTTGGTAACAGAAAAGTAAATGTATGGATGTTTAAAAAG
>CAVCBH010000090.1:0-5134 GCA_963600375.1 bacterium
TATTTACCACTGCCATCTAAATTCAGATCAACAACAATCTTTGTCTCACTTGTATTTCTTTCTACATGTGCTTTTCTTTCTGCCATCTTTACTCCTCCTCTTCAAAACGAACAGCGATGGAGTTTGCATGTGCAGTCAGTCCCTCTGCCTGTGCAAATGTTTCGATATCTTTGTGAATTGCCTTTAAGGCATCTTTTGAATAGTAAATAATACTTGATTTCTTTACAAAATCGTCAACATTTAATGGAGAGAAGAATTTCGCTGTTCCGTTTGTTGGAAGAACGTGGTTTGGTCCTGCAAAATAATCCCCAAGTGGTTCAGAACTGTACTCTCCGATAAAGATAGCTCCGGCATTTCTTACCTTTGTCATCACTTCAAATGGATTAGCAGTTACAATTTCAAGATGCTCGGAAGCAATCGCATTCACTACTTCTAATGCTTCATCTAATGTCTCTGCCTCTAAAATATAACCAAAGTTTTCAAGGGATTTTTTGATAATCTCTGCTCTTGATAACTTCTTTAAATAACCTTCAATCTCTTCCTGTACTTTCTCGCCAAGTGTCTTACTTGTCGTTACTAAAATCGCACTGGCAAGTTCGTCATGCTCTGCCTGGGAAAGTAAGTCTGCCGCTACAAAATGTGGATTGGCAGTATCATCTGCAAGAACAAGAATCTCACTTGGTCCGGCGATAGAGTCGATACTTACATGTCCGTATACCGCTTTTTTTGCAAGGGCAACGTAAATATTTCCCGGGCCTACAATCTTATCTACTTTTTCAATAGACTCTGTTCCATAAGCTAACGCACCAATCGCCTGTGCTCCACCGACTTTATAAATATGAGTTGCACCTGCTTCATTTGCTGCAACTAAAGTGGCTGGGGTGACTTCTCCGTCCTTATTTGGAGGAGTTACCATCACGATTTTCTCTACGCCGGCAACCTTTGCAGGTACAATATTCATAAGTACAGAAGATGGATAAGCTGCCTTTCCACCCGGTACATATACACCAACGGAAGCTAATGCAGTCATTTTCTGACCAAGAATTGTTCCGTCTGGTTTGGCATCAAACCAACTGTTTCTCTTCTGTTTTTCATGATACTCACGGATATTTACAAGAGATTTGCGGATAACTTCTACTAAAGAAGCATCTACTTTTTCATAAGCTGCTTTGATTTCTTCTTCTGTTACCTGAATCGTATCCTTTGTCAGCTTACATTTATCAAACTTTTCTGTGCAGGCGAAAAGGGCTTCATCTCCTTTTTCCTTAATCTCATCTAAAATGCCCTGTACCGTTCCGGCGTACTGGTCGTAATTATTTGGGCTTCTTTTTAATAAATCACTTAAAATATTTTTTGTATTTTCTTTGTTTACTTTTAAAACTCTCATTTTCTTTTCCTCTGGAATTTTTCTAATTTATTTTTATTTCTATTTTTTATTACCAATCCTACTGCTGTTTCAGTTTACGCAGATCATAAATCAGTTTACGGATTCTCTCCTGCTCCATCTTAAGGCTTACCTGATTGACTACCATACGGGCAGATAAATCACAGATTTCCTCTAATACAGTAAGTCCGTTTGCCTTTAAGGTAGAACCAGTTTCTACGATATCAACGATAACTTCAGAAAGCCCGACAATCGGAGCTAACTCTACCGAACCGTTTAACTTGATAATCTCTACGGTCTGGAACTTTTTATTATAAAAATAATCTTTGGCAATGCCTGGATACTTGGAAGCCACACGAATCAGTTCTCCATGCTGTAACTTTTCTCTTGCACTTTCCGGTCCGCAGACACACATTTTACACTTTCCAAAACCAAGATCCATCACTTCATAAAGATTTCTTCCTTCTTCAAGGATCGTGTCCTCACCAACGATACCAATATCGGCTGCACCGTACTCTACATAAGTAGGAACATCAGAAGCCTTCGCCAAGAAAAACTTAAGCTTTAAATCTTCATTGACAAATATAAGCTTTCTCGTCTCTTTATCACGAATGGAATCACAGGTAATACCAAGTTTTTCAAACATATCCATTGTTTTATTGGCAAGTCTTCCCTTTGCCAGTGCAAATGTTAAATAACGCATCTTAATATTCCTCCCTGAATTCCTGTAATGTCTTTGTCTCCTGCTGCCCGGAAGCCATATCGTAAACGGTTACATTTTCCCCATCTAAGTAAAGGATGCCTTCCGCTCCCTGGTTCTTTCCAAAAGCCAGGTATTCTTCCAGGGTCTTTCCTTCTGTCATGGAAACAAGCTCTGTACGCACACCGGCATCTCTTAACTTCACAACTAACGGAATGGCATTCTGTCTGTCCTCCGACTTGTAAAGAAGTAATGAATACGCATATTCCTTTAAGGAAATGCGTATATTCTGACGGCTTAATGCGGATAATACGTCATCGATCAAAATGGTAAATCCACAGGCACTTGCCTCTTTGCCAAACTGGGCTAAAAGGTTATCATAACGGCCACCCTTTCCAATCGCATCACCCGTTCCGTAAGTATAGCCACGGAAAATAATTCCTGTATAATAATCAAAATGATTTACCATACCAAGGTCAAAACTTACATATTTCTCATAGCCATAAAGCTTCAACACTTCGTAAACTTCTTCTAATCGGGTAATTGCAGCCTGACAGCGAGGATTTACGGTAAGTTTCTTTGCCTTTTCAAGCATGGTAACGTCACCGTATAAATCGTTATACTCAAGAAGAATATTTCTGTAACAGTCCTTCATAGATAAATCAGATAAAAGAATTTCCATTCCAAGTGCATTCTTATTCTCAATATATTCATGAATCTGCTCTTTTACTTCTTCGGAAGTTTCCAGTGCATCCATAATTCCTTTATAAAATTCTGCCTGGCCGATATCCATACGGAAATCTGTAAGTCCTGCTGCAAGGAAACAGTCAATCATCATAATGATTCCCTCTGCATCTGCCTCTGGACTGTCATCATTAATAAGCTCCGCTCCCATCTCGGTCTTTTCTGTCAGCTTGCCCTGATAACTTCTGTTATTTAAAAAGGTATTACCACGGTAAGAAAGACGAAGCGGAAACTCACAGGCACTATAATACTTTGCAACACTTCTCGCAATGGAAGGTGTCATATCCGGGCGAAGCACTAACGTATTATTATTTCTGTCAAAAAACTTAAACATCTCGACAGAACTTACCGTTCCAGTATCACTGTTAAATATATCAAAGAATTCAAATGTTGGTGTCTCGATATCCTGATAGCCATACAGTTCAAATATATGATGAATTCGCTTCTCCACCGCTGACTTTCTCTTACATTCTGAGTTATAAATATCTCTTACCCCCTCTGGAGTGTGGAGCAGTTTTTCTTTCATGTATCTATCCTCCTGAATTAAATTTCGCTTACCGCTTTGTAAATAAATAATCTCTAAACTTTTTCACAAAGATATTACTGCTTTTTATCTTTTTTGTATACTCTTGTAAGCACATAAAAAACTTCGAGAATATGTCTTTATTTATATTTCTTTTAAAAAAAGAGCCTGCATTAGCAGACTCTTTTGCGACATTTCTTTGTCTCGTTCGCTCTGTTGCAATAAAGTGGTAACGCATAAAACTGTTTATGATTATACCCGTGACCGCTCATTTTGTCAACTAGAGAATCCTGTTTTCTTCTTTAATTAATGAAAATTATGTCCATCCATGTCGCCATCCCCATCAAATTTAACAGGGTCGATGTGACTTGCTGCTCCATACATATCTCTTCCAACAACGTGTTTCTCTTCACGCTCTTTTTCAATCAGATCACTTAATACACGTTTTACCTCCGCTGCCTTTGCAATATTCTCCAGACGAATAATCGGTGTGGACCGGTCTTTTGTGTGAAGTTCAATCGTTCCTGTTCCAAAAATACGCTGTGGAAGACTGCGGAATAATGTAATATCTGTAATACGGTATAACAGACACTCGTCTTCTCTCGAAGAGAGGAATCCACTGTTCACATATAGTCTTCCATTCCCTACTGTGTACCTTGTAAAACTAATCGGAAACCATAAATGATGCTTTCTGTCCTCCCAGATATTTGCTGTTACTTCTCTGATTTCTCCATTTTCTACTTTGCCCATAAAGCTCCTCCTTCTGTCTTTTCGTTCTTTTGTCCAACATATCATATTGTTATTTGCCATGTAGTATGCCTGACAGAAAAATCATGTGGTGTTTCTTTTTTGTCATAGCTTTTTAATTTCCATGCAAGTATGCCCGACGTTTTGACATTCCCTTCTTATCTATGGTATCATGAAAAGGCTGCAAATCCTACTGTTTTTCAGATATTTTTGTCGCAATAGCATTCTATACTTTTATATTTTTCATGCAAAGCAGATAAAATACACTATATAAAGTAACTAAATGCATCGCAAGACAACGCATTCATTTTGCATTGATTATTTAAAAGTATAATTATTATTTCAGGAGGAACTTATTATGGCTTTTGATGGCGTTGTAATTGCCAATATTGTATATGACATGAACCGCCTGCTTACCGGTGGACGCATCTACAAAATATATCAGCCCGAAGCAGATGAACTGCTTCTCGTTGTAAAAAATAATAAAGAAACATACCGATTATTGATTTCTGCCGGAGCAAGTCTCCCACTTATCTATTTTACTACAAAAACAAAGACAAATCCTATGACTGCTCCGAACTTCTGTATGTTGCTTCGAAAATATATCAGCAACGGAAGAATTATCGAGATCACACAGCCGGGAATGGAGCGAATTGTCGAAATCACAATTGAGCATTTAAATGAACTCGGTGATACTTGTCGTAAAAAAATGGTTGTCGAAATTATGGGAAAGCACAGTAATATCATTTTTATTGACGAGAAAAATATGATTATCGACAGTATCAAGCACATTTCCAATCAGGTAAGTTCCGTAAGAGAAGTTTTACCTGGAAGAATTTATATTGCTCCTCCGGGAAAAGGCAAGATTTCTCTTAACGATCTTTCTGTAGAGTGGATGGAAAATACGCTTCTTGTTAAACCGGTTTCTGTACAAAAAGCGGTCTATGGAAGCATTTCCGGTATCAGTCCTGTTTTTGCTAACGAAATCTGCCATCGCGCTGACATTGACGGAGATTCCGCTGTTGCCTCCCTTACC
>CAVCBH010000091.1:0-3743 GCA_963600375.1 bacterium
GTTCGCTTAGGCGCTCGCATCCAACGCTTGCTCCCAGGCCACATTTCCCCTAATAGAAAGTCTAAGGTTTCTGTCTTCTGCAGCTCCGTTTTGAAGCACTTTGTTTTGTCAAGTTGGGGAATTAACTACCGCTTATGCAGTATGGCTTTGTTCAAAAGCTTTTTGAACCTTCTTTCCTTAGTATACTTCTCAGTATGCGCTTTCAATAGCTGAAAGACTTTTATACTTGCTTCTTTGTGTGCTTCCTCAATAGCTGAAAAACTTCTATACCTGCTTTTTAATGTGCTTCCTCAATAACTGAAAAGCTTCTACACCTGCTTTTTTGTGTGCTTCCTCGATAGCTGAGAAAACTTTTTCATTTATTGGGAAGTGTTAGAGGAATAGGTCAGATGGTTGTGGGGAAGCTTTTGATTTTTTCTATCTCTCATCTACTTAGTATATTCTTCGTTTAATATTGTAAATTTGTCTTTGAGTCCTTTGGTGACGGTGACTTTTTTATTCTGGTCGATGAAGATACCTTCGGCTCCGTAGGTTTCCAGGAGTTTTTGGCCTTTTTCTTTGCCGAGGACGAAACAGGCAGTGGAAAGACCATCGGAGAGTAAACCGTTGTCACTTACTACGGTTACGGAGATTAGTCCACTTTCTGCCGGGTAGCCGGTTGAGGGGTCTAAAATATGGTGGTATCTTTTTCCGTCTTGCATGAAATACTTTTCGTAGTCTCCGGATGTAGAGACGTTGGTTGTGCCGGAGAGGGATAAGACGCCCATGGCTTCGCCGTCCTGGCCTCTTGGGTTTTGTACGGCGACATTCCAATTGGTTCCGTCTGTTTTGGTTCCATATAAGAGAATACTGCCTCCGACAGCGATGACCGCTCCGCTTACTTCTTTTTGTTTTTTTAAATAATTCTGTGCTACATCGCAGGCGATCCCCTTGCCTACTGCTCCGAGGTCGATCGTGCATTGGTCCTCTATATATATAGAAGAAACTGTTTCATCTGTGCTGGTCTTTTTGCCCGTAGTCTCTGATGTTTCTTCGTTTAATGTTGTATTGTCAGCCGTATTATTGGCTATATTATCTGCCGTGTTATTAGTTGTATCTTTGACTGCATTGTTTGTCGTATTGTTGTTAGCTGTATCTTTGACTGCATTGTTTGTCGTATTGTTGTTAGCTGTATCTTTAACTGCATTGTCTGCCATGTTATTAGCTGTATCTTTGACTGCATTGTCTGCCATGTTATTAGCTGTGTCTTTGGCTGCATTTTCATTCTTATCTGTATTATCTTTTATATCTTTATCTACGTTCTTTTTAGTAGCAGCTGTATTTTGGGATTCTACTTTCTCCAGATGTATCTTAGTATACCCAGTATCTTTTAAAGTATTCTTTATTTCCTGTTTTGATGGGACTTTAGGGTTGTCCCCTTCTATGTTCCACAGTCTTGTAAGTCTGCCGATGGTCGGGTCAAAAGCTCCGTTGCTTCGCCTGGCAAGTTCTAAGGAATCTTCCAGCCACGAAGTCATATCAGAATCCAGTTTGGTTTTTGTGCCTTTTTGTGCATCGGCATTAATTTGGGAAACAACGCTGCTGTCTTCTCGCCATGAAAGCTGATCTTTCTCTAGTTTATCAAGTTCTTCCTTTATATCTTGTGTCACATCTTTTGTTCCGTATATTTTTTCACTCAATACAGTACTCATAACGAAGTCCGTTTTGCTGTATTCCTGTGGTGAGGTAGTTGATGTAGAAGCATCTGATGTTGTTTGTTCGGATGCCGATTTCGTATTTCCCTTGTTAGAAGAACATGCCGTCATAGATAAGAGCAGGCAGCCTGCCATAATGATAGATAAAATTCGTTTTTTCATGTTAAATGTCCCATTCCTTGTCTTCCACTATAGGAATATCATCAGATATTAGTTCCTTCTTTTTATTTTTTTGTTTCATTTTTTCATCTATACTCAACACTAACTCTCTACAAGCATCCAAGCCCTCTTTACACATTTCTATATCATCTTTACTTACAAAAAAGGAATTGTCTCCCGGATATCTTGCATTAAAATAGTAGTTATTCAAAGCATTAATATCACGTTTTACTCTCAATGGAATCTGAATACTCATTTCATTAGATAAATAATTCATCAACTGAGATAAGTTATGTGTTCGTAAAGTTCTTGTTCGCAAATCAAGCCGTTGGTCATTATGGTCGTATTGATCTATAAGGTATTTTAAATACTTTTCGGCAGTATTCTGTGCATTCGCAGCCATATTGTTAGCCACATATCCTGATTCATAACTATGCATAAAATATTTATAATCATTTTCCGCAAAATCTAAATAAGTCATGCTGTCCATAATTCTAACCCTTCCTTTTTTATATTTGTATGGTATGTGCTATTTGATTTTGAAAAAATATTTCTATTTTCAAAGTGGATATCTATATCTATATTGTTAAACGAACTATTTTCCATACGAAACTTTCTACATTCTTCTGCCGTAAAATCGTTATCGTTTAATACAATAAAAATATCTAAATCACTCATTTCATGTGCAGCCCCTCTGGCAACACTTCCATAAAGATATACACAAGATACCAGGTTTCTATCATCTAATGCCTTAATCTTTCTTGCTATATATCCTAATGCTTCTGCCTGCTTCTCATTCATCTTAGTTAACACCTGATTATCTTTTACAATCTTAACTTCTCCTTTTTCATTGATTGCACCAAATAGTGAACGATGAAGTCTTCCATTCGCAAGGTAAAGATATTTATCGGTTCTTTTCATAGCACACCTTCTTCCTGTCCTGCATTGATATTTCAAAAATATACTATCTATACTCTTCTCTGCAATATCCTCTTTCCGGCTTTCTCCCTTTAAAATCAAGGTATGTCTCACCTTCTAAAGTTTTCCACCAAAGCGCTCCATTCTCCAATATCATATAACTATGTTCCGAATTTTCTTTTGGAATAGACACGGAACCTGGATTCATGTAAGTATAACTCTCATGCACTCTGCATACTGGAATATGAGTGTGTCCGTGCAATAATATATTATGATTTTCTTTATTATGTCTTCTTTTATTATCCCTTTCTTCCTTATTAGAGTTGCTCTCCTGTGTTTTTTCAAACATCGGCGGCAGATTTTTTTCATTAAAATGATGCCCGTGAGTTGCAAAGATATTCAAATCCCCCTCTGTAATAATCGCATAGTCTGCCATAATCGGAAACTCTAATACCATCTGATCTACTTCCGCATCGCAGTTTCCACGAACACAGAGAATCTTTTCTTTTATATTATTGAGCATCTCTATTACTTTTTTCGGCGCATATCCTTCCGGTAGGTCATTTCTTGGCCCATGATAGAGAATGTCTCCTAACAAAAGTAACTTATCTGCCTGTTCTCTTTCAAATGCCTTAAGCATCTTCTCGCAGTAAAATGCGGAACCATGTATATCTGATGCAATCATCCATTTCATTGTGTTTTTCTCCCTGTCTTTTGTATCTGATTTTACGAGGAAATCTAAATTCCAACTGTACTTTTCTGTATTATATACTCGATTCCATAACAGGTAAAGTCCTTTGCATTAAATAATAAGTTGATACAGGCAACGCTGACGCTCCGCAAGCAAGAAGATATCCTATATTTGTGTCTCTATTACTGTGGGTTGAATGTTCGCTTAACGGCTCACATTCAATCCGCGCTCTAGAGCGTGTCTGAAAAATCATTCCTGCAATCTGCACACCTCAATTTACG
>CAVCBH010000092.1:0-11027 GCA_963600375.1 bacterium
TACGGTCGTCTGCTCCAATTATAGGCTCCATTGCGCAAAGTGTGTAAGTTTTACTATGGACATCCATCCCGATTTTTAGTATTCTATACATAGTGACCTCCTTTTGTATGCGGTAAACCCTGTTACCATTGTTGTTAGTTATTTATTCTAGTATACAGGTAAATCCACGATATTACAAATGTGAGGTCACTTCATATTATCTAAGGCCACAAATATAGGCTATTGTCTCTTTTTGGAAGCGTCTCCCTTGCTACGCAAATCAGGAGTTGACTTTATTTGTTGTATAATTTATTATATTTGCAAATAATATACTCGTAAGTTACTAACTCATAAGTATAATACTCGTAAGTATACTAATGGAGGTGTGCTATGGCAAAATTTTATTGTCGTGATGAGGAATTGCGGAAACTGAATAAAAGATATAAAGGAGATAAGTTTGAGTGCATTATTATTTATGGAAGACGACGTGTAGGTAAGACAACATTGATTAATGAATTTTGCAAAGATAAGCCTACAATCTTTTTTTCTGCTTTAAATACGACAGAAAAAGAAAATCTCGAAGTTTTTTCGAAAGCTATCATGTCGTATGAAAGACCAGATTCGGATAATACTCCAGTTTTTACAGAATATGATGTAGCGTTAGATGAACTTACAAGGCTTACAAAAGAAAAACGTCTTGTTTTTGTAATTGATGAATATCCATATCTTGCAAAAGCAAAGCCAGCTATTTCTGCTATGTTGCAGCATTTGATAGACCATAAATGGAATGACTCCAAAATGTTTCTGATTCTTTGTGGTTCTTCCATGAGCTTTATGGAAAATCAGGTATTGGGGCAGGAGAGCCCGTTATATGGAAGAAGAACAGGACAATTTAAAATACAACCTCTGGATTATAAGGAGACAGCCATATTTCATCCAGAGTTATCAGATGAGGACAATTCTCTTATATACGGAATAACAGGGGGTGTGCCACATTATATCAACAAACTGGATGTAGACAAAAATGTGGATGAAGCATTATTAGATAATTTATTTGATCCATCAAGTTATTTGTATGAAGAACCGGGCAATCTGCTAAAGCAGGAATTAAGAGAACCAGCAATTTATAATGCAATTATAAAGGCCGTGGCAGAGGGAGCCTCAAAATTAAATGATATAAAAATGAAAGTAGGAGAAGAAACATCCGTTGTCTCCAAGTATTTAAAAACGTTGATAGATTTAGGTATCGTAAAAAAAGAGATTCCGATTACAGAAAAACCAGGGAGAAAAGCGATATACATGCTGGCAGATAATTTCTTTCGATTCTGGTATCGATTTGTGCCGGGGAATATCGGTGCAATTGATTCTGGAAGAATTGTTAAAACATACCCTCATACAGTAAAACAATATTTCCCTGATTATATGGGATTGATTTTTGAAAAAATGTGCCAGGATTATCTGATATATTATGAAGATTCATTACCAATTGAATTAAATGAAGTTGGACAGTGGTGGGGAACGGATAAGAAAAAAAGAAAACAAATACAGATTGATATTGTTGGAACTTCGGCAATAGGAAAAGAGTATATTATTGGCTCTTGTAAGTATCGCAATGAAAAAATAGGTATCGATGAACTGGAATTAATACAGGAGTATGCTGCTGTTTTTGGAAAAGGAATAAAATATTATTATTATATTTTTTCAAAAGGCGGTTTTACAGATGAGTTACTTGAAGCAGAGGAAAAAGGAGAGGTAAAACTCATTAGCCTGGAAAAAATGTATGCTCAATCTTAAAGCTTCATCACTTCAATTAAAATAAACAGAGCCTATCAATAATAAGTCCAGGGCAAGCAGAAGACTTCTGCTTTCGTTCTCAAATCCCCACAACCACTATCTTAATTCAAAGAAAATCCAGCCAAAGACAGCCCCGGAAGAGAGAAACTATCCTATATTTGTGGCCTTAGAGCGAGGAGTGAATGTGAGCCTTTTAGCGAACATTCAACCCACAGTGATAGAGCAACCGATATAACTGCTCATATTCAATTTCGTAAATTAGAAAAATTGTCTCTGCTGTCTCTCGTGGATTTTGTGGTTACCAGCGAAGAGGCAGGATGCGAAAAACCAGAAAAAGCCTTTTATGAACTATGCATAGAAAAGGCAGGCTGCCTTCCCGAAGAATGTCTGATGATAGGCGATAGCCTTGAAAAAGACGTTTTAGGAGCAAAAGCAGCAGGAATGCAGGCAATGCAATTTCACAAAGGAATGACACTAACTATTCCAAAATAAAAACAGATAATCCATGCATAATGCGCATAGATAAGATATTTAGAAATATCCTTATAATTGATTAGAAATTAGTATTACTCAAAAAATGTGCTACACTTACGGAAATAACAACCGTAAGTGCGGTGCATTTTTTTGTGTTATAATCGCAACAAAAAAATGCGTCTTAGAACCACCTTATGCAAGAAGCTGTTCTTGAACTTGCAACGCATTAACCTCAAAATCTGCCAATGCCTTTGCCACATGTTCTGCGGATTCTTCATTATAGATATAGAGATAAACTGGACGGGAGATATCAAGACTGAAAATGGCCATGATAGACTTTGCGTTGACAACGCTACAGCCAGATACTAAATCAAAACGCCCGTTAAATTTATTAATTATGTCTACAAAAGTTTTAATCTTATCCATGGAATTGATGTTAATTGTTTTTGTAATCACTGGAAATGCCTCCAAAACTTTCAACGCTGAAATTAATTAAATTATTAAAGTGACTGTCTTTATAGATGAGTTATTCAGAGTCTTGCAAAGATGTGATGATTTTCAGGGATACTCTGAATTACTGTCCTTATTTAATAATATGTTAACACTTGAAAAGACAGTTTTCAATAGAAGGAAAAGAAAATTAAAGGTACATATTTAAACATTTATTATAGAAAATGGACAAATAGTAACCGCATATATTTGGAGTATAAAGTCAAGGAGTCTTATCCATGCTGCAAAATAAATTAAAAGCAATGCTTACCGAAAAAGACTGTATCGGAGTTCCGGCAGATGAAGGCTATCAGGAATACCTTGTAGATTACATTCTCGATGAGAACCTTTTTGAAAATGAACTTTCAGATTATTGTGTATTTTCAATCGGCTATAATCAGTCAATTATTTATATACGGTCAGATAATCCGCTTACTGGAGAAGACAGGAGATTTCGCTATAATATGATTCCAAAGTGTTACGGGCTAATGGCTTCACAGGAACTGGAAGAAACAGGAGTATTACGGGTGAGACGCTCTCCACAGCTTGGGTTTAGGGGAAGCGGAACGCTGGTAGCGATTATTGATACAGGAATTCGGCTGGATGATTCTCTTTTTTTATATGAAGATGGAAGTTCCAAGGTCGTTTCTCTGTGGGATCAAAGTGACCAGAGTGGAAATAGGCCGGAAGGGTTTCTTTATGGTACAGAATGGACACAGGAAGAGATAAACGAGATTTTACAGGGAAAAAATAATAATGAGAATGATAATTTAAACAGAAAACTTCCCTCGGATGAAAACGGACATGGAACATTTCTTGCGGCGATCGCAGCAGGAAGAGAAGATATAGACCGGGGCTTTTCCGGAGTAGCTCCAGATGCACAACTTATTGTTGTAAAATTAAAGCAGAGTAAAAAATATCTGCGGGAATTTTATTCGATTCCAGATGGAGTGTGGTCTTGTCAGGAAGATGATGTAATGTTAGCCGTGTGGTATGTTATCAATGTAGCGAATAAACTGGGAAAGCCAGTATCCATATGCCTTGGAATTGGAACAAATCTTGGAGGACATAACGGGGCAAATGGTTTGGAGAGATACATTTCTTATCTTTCATTGCTCCCGAAAATCTCTTTCCATATCGCAGGTGGAAATGAGGGAATCAACGGACATCATTTTCATGGAACAATTCGAAGAGAGGAACAGTATCAGACTGTGGATTTTAATGTGGCAGAAGGTGAAAATGGTTTTGTGATGGAGCTTTGGGGAGATGAACCGAATGTATATACGGTCGGGCTTCTTTCACCCGGCGGAGAAAATATCGAGCGGATGCAGTTGAAAATGGGAGAATTTCGGAGCATTCGCTTTTTCCCTGAAAATACATTGCTGGAAATACGTTCTTTTCCTGGGGCGACAATAGGCGGTTCTCAGGTGATTCGGATGAACTTTAAAGATATTGTTCCAGGCATTTGGAAACTTTTTGTATACGGGACAGGAAATGGAGAAAAGCAGTATGATATCTGGCTTCCAATCAGTAATTTCTTAAAAGAAGGAACCGTCTTTATTAATCCAACTTCCGAGCAGACTGTAACTTCACCCGGAAATGCACAATATGCCCTTACGTATGCGCCATATGACGTCACAACAGGAGGACTTTATGTAAGAGCAAGCAAAGGCTATACAAGAGATGGAAGAATTGTCCCAGACCTTGCAGCTCCTGGAGTATCCGTAACCATACCGGGAATCATAAGGCAGACGGGAAATGGAAATATTGGAGGTGTGAGTGGAAGAGAACGAGTGCGGAGTGGAAGCAGCGTAGCAGCCGCCTTTGGCACAGGAATCGGAGCCTTAATGCAGGAATGGGCATTTGTTGCTGGATATGACCCTTTTATGAATGGACAGAATATGAGAACATATCTTATTCAGGGAGCCGTAAAAGACGGTCCATATGAGTATCCAGACAGGGAATGGGGATATGGAAAGGTCAACATATATAATACACTGTTGGGGCAGAGATTCTGATTACTGCAGGCAGAATGAAAAACAGACAGAATAGACAGACGAACCCAGAAAGAGAAAGAAAGCATATTTGTGGTCTTAAAGCGTGAGGAGCGAATATTCAACCTACAGCGATAGAGTCATAAATATGCTTTCTTTCTTTGGGAGCGTCTGTTTTGCGTCTATTTTGTCTGTGGCAAATCAGAATCCTTACCAAAATATTCTTTAGTCAATTTCACTACCGTACCTGATAACAGGAACACCGCAATCAAGTTCGGTATAGACATCAGCCCATTAAACGTTTCAGCAATACTCCATAACAAATCCAGATCTACAGTTGCGCCAAGGATGGCAACAAGAGAATAAACAATCATAAATGGACGTATTGTCTTTGTTCCAAAAAGGAATTCAATGCAGCGTGAGCCGTAAAGTCCCCATCCGATTGTGGTGGAGAATGCGAAACAACAAAGCGCAATAGCTGTGAAGATGGATACCCACCCACCGTAAGTCGTGGTGAAGCCTTGAATGGTCAGTTCTGCGCCGGCTGCCTGTCCGTAAGGAACATGGATGCCGCTGCATAAAATGATTAAGGCTGTCAGCGTGCAGATAACGATGGTATCTGTAAATACTTCAAAAATACCGAACAGTCCCTGCTTTACAGGATGGGAAATATCTGCTGTTGCGTGAGCGATGGAGCCGGTACCAAGACCTGCTTCATTTGAGAAAATTCCCCGGGATACTCCTTTTTTCATGCTGGTAAATAAAGTTCCAACCATTCCACCGGTAAATGCTGCCGGATGAAAAGCTCCTTCAAAAATGGCCTGAAATACAGCAGGAACATTCTGGATATTTAAAATAACAACACCCAGTCCAAGAATGATGTAAAGCAGTGCCATAAATGGAACTAAAGTTTCTGTTACCTTTCCGATTCGCCGGATACCCCCAATAAGAATTAAAGCAACTCCTATGGCGATGACAATACCGATGACAAGATTAATTGTGGAAAGGCTGCCGGATGAAGTAAGGTTAAAATTCAGCATCAGCGAATCGATCGCAGTTACGATAGTATTAACCTGTGTTGCATTTCCTGTTCCGAATACGGTAAGAACACCGAAAAGGGAAAAGAGAAAAGCAAGCCAGTGCCAGTGTTTGGAAAGTCCATTTTTAATGTAGTACATTGGACCACCGACCCAGTCACCCTGTGAGTTTTTCTCGCGGAAATGAACAGCAAGTGTTACCTCAGAATATTTGGTGCACATTCCAAGGAGAGCGGATATCCACATCCAGAAAACAGCACCAGGACCTCCAATTGTAATCGCACCGGCCACTCCGGCAATATTCCCGGTTCCTACCGTTCCCGCAAGCGCCGTACAGACCGCCTGAAATGGAGTGATAGATCCATCTGCGGCCTCGGATTTATCAAAAATTCGTCCAAGAGTATTTTTAATAGAATAAGGAAACTTTCGAATTTGAATGAACCCTGTTCTAAAACTGAGAAAAAGCCCGACACCAATGATGCATACCATGGCGGGGATACCCCAGATAAAATTGTTAACCACACTGTTAACGGCTTCTATTGTTTTTAGCATTAGTACAGTCCCCCTTTAGCTTACTAAAGTAAAGATTATACCATTGTTTTATTAACTAACGCAAGAGTTTTGCTCTTGTTTTTTTCGTAAATTTGTTTTATACTGTAAAAAGTTCAATATAAGACCAGGGGAGCTTGTAGTTTTTAAAAAGCTGAGAGTAAGGATAAACCTTAGACCCTTGAACCTGTTTGGATAATGCCAGCGTGGAAGAGTTTGCAGGAACTTTCAATAAAAGAGTTCAGAAGAGAAGCTTTCAGAAGACTTTTATATAAGATTTATATAAGAATTATATCGGAAGATTTCGATTTATAAGTTTTATAATAAGATTTATAAATCAAGAGATTTAAGATATATCACAGAATTTATCAGAAAGAGATTTTTAAGCAGTGTCTGATAATTTTTGTTTCTGAAGTTTTTATTTAGAATTAAAAGCAGCGTCAGCATTATTTGCTGGCGTTTTTCTTTTTATTTGCAGGAGTTGTTTTATATTTTATTTTTAAAGAAGATAAAAATTTTATCATCCTTCAGCAAGAAGACTTCCACCTACAGGTGTGGAGAATGTCACTGAAAATATAATTAATAGCGAATTGCAAAGATAGTAACAGACTTTTTTACGGGCATAAATACAATAAATTTATACAAAATAATGGAGGAATGAACATGAACGCAAGTGTAGCAATTCAGGTTCTGCCATCTGTGCAGGACGACGAAGAAGTAATTCGTATTGTAGACGAGGTAATCGCTTATATCAAATCAACAGGGTTAAATTATTATGTAGGACCTTGTGAGACATCCATTGAGGGGGATTATGACACTTTAATGGAAATCGTAAAGAACTGTCAGTTAGTAGCTGCCAAAGCAGGATGCAAGGCAATGAATACTTATGTTAAGATTTCCTACAAAGCGGAAGGAGATGTGCTGACCATTGACAAAAAGGTTACAAAGCATCACCAGTAAACTTCCGGCAGTGGCAGCACTCCTGATACTGATTCTGCTCTGGCAGCTTTTATGCCAGAGTGGAGCAGTTCCGGCATATATGCTGCCATCTCCAGTGCAGGTAGTGACGGTATTAGTGACAGATTTGCCGACAATATTAAGACATGCAGGTGTCACATTGCAGGAAGCTTTTTACGGACTGTGTATCGGCATTGCTCTTGCATTTGTTATGGCAACATTGATGGATCATTTTCGCATACTTAACAAAGCATTGTATCCGATTATGATTATTACACAGACCATTCCAACGATTGCTATCGCCCCATTACTTGTATTATGGATGGGATTTTACATGGCACCGAAGATTACTCTTGTCGTGATCACAACCTTTTTCCCGATTACGGTAGGTTTGCTTGACGGTTATAAGAGCGTAGATAAAGACGCTATTGACCTGATGAGAGCAATGGGAGCAACGAAAGTTCAGATATTTTTCCATGTGAAGTTTCCGACCGCCCTGCCACAGTTCTTTTCCGGCTTAAAGATTTCCGCTTCTTACGCAGTCGTAGGAGCCGTTATTTCTGAATGGCTTGGAGGATTTGAAGGACTGGGAGTTTACATGACAAGAGTTTCAAAGGCATATGCCTTCGATAAAATGTTTGCCGTTATTATTTTTATTGTGATTATCAGCCTTCTTTTAATGGGAGCGGTCAATCTCATAAAGACAATTTCACTTCCATGGATGCGGATTGAGAAAAAGGAAGCTGCAGAATAAAGACGCTAAGTATGAAAACGAAACGATATTTTCAGATATGAAAAGACATCTATTTGAAACGTAAATTATTAAAATGATATTCAAAGTAATCTATGTATGAGTATACGTAAATAATATCTAAAGTAATCTATGTATGAGTATACATAAATGATATTCAAAGTAATCTATATGATTTTGATAGAAAATGTATCTAAAAATTTACAGGAGGAAATTATGAGAAAGTTAAACTGGAAAAAAATTGTTGCAGGAACTTTAAGTGCAGTAATGTTATTATCCGTGACAGCTTGTGGTTCTTCTGGCGGAAAAAGCGAAAGCGCAAGTACAGAAGTGGGAAAAAAGAATCTTACTAAAATAACATTTTGCCTTGACTGGACTCCAAATACAAACCACACAGGAATTTATGCTGCAAAAGCACTTGGTTATTATGAAGATGCCGGACTTGATGTTGAAATCGTACAGCCACCGGAAAATGGAGCTGCAACTATGTGCTCATCTGGTCAGGCACAATTCGCTATTGAGGCACAGGACACTATGGCAGCCGCACTCGATTCCGATAATCCACTTGGAATTACAGCCGTTGCAGGACTGATTCAGCATAACACATCAGGAATCCTTTCCAGAAAAGGAGATGGCATTACCAGCCCGAAAGGACTTGAAGGAAAAACTTACTCTACATGGGAATCTCCAATCGAGCAGGCAACTTTAAAGACGGTTATGAAAGATGAAGGAGCTGATTTCAGTAAAGTGAAATTAATTCCTAACAATATCACAGATGAACCAGCCGCCTTAAAAGCAAAACAGACAGACGCTATCTGGGTATTCTACGGATGGGGAGGAATAAATGCAGAAGTAGAAGGTGTTGACTGTGATTACTGGAACTTCAAAGACATTGATTCTGTATTCGATTACTATACACCAGTTATGATTGCAAACAATGACTTCTTAAAGAATTCACCAGACGTAGCAAAAGCTTTCCTTGCAGCAACAGAGAAAGGATATCAGTACGCAATTGATAATCCAAAGAAAGCAGCAGATCTTCTTATCGCCGGAGATGACACAGGTTCTTTAAAAGGTTCTGAGGATTTAGTATACAAGAGTCAGGAATGGATTTCCAAACAGTATGTTGCAGATGCAGATAACTGGGGAGTTATCGATGAGACAAGATGGAATAACTTCTACAAATGGCTCGCAGATAATAAACTGACAACGAAAGATCTTACAGGACAGGGATTCTCAAACGAGTATCTGACTAAATAATATTTGCCGCAGGCAAAGTAGACGCTCCCAAAGAGAGAAGAGACCCTATATTTGTGACTCTATCACTTGCGGGTTGAATGCTCGCTTAACGGCTCGCGTTCAATCCTCGTTCTAAGGCCACAAATATAGGGTCTCTTCTCTCTTTGGGAGCTGTTTTTTGGCTGAAGAGGAAATGGCTATTTAGTGTTGGGAAATTTGGGGATTCGCCGGAAGGTTTCGTCAACTTAGCGAACCTGGCCTCTTGCCCAGGTTCGCTCCCCTTGCCTGCGGCAATCCCCTGTTTTTACGAAAGGAATGGATGATTACAGATGTCTCTTTTAAAAGCAGAACATATTACAAAAAAATACAGTGGAAGAACGATAATCAAAGATATCAATATCGAACTCCATAAAGGTGAACTTATTTCTCTTCTTGGTGTCAGTGGATCAGGAAAAACAACACTTTTCCATGTTCTTTCAGGTTTGACAACACCAGAAGAAGGAAGAGTACTCCTGAATGATGAAGATATCACTTCCAAGCCAGGACAAATTAGCTATATGCTTCAGAAAGATTTACTTTTTCCACATAAAAAAATAATTGATAACACTGCGCTTCCTCTTGTTCTTCGTGGAATGAGCAAAAAAGAAGCAAGAGAAAAAGCACAGACATATTTCAAAGACTTCGGGCTAGAAGGAACAGAA
This sequence comes from bacterium, assembly GCA_963600375.1. Taxonomy (GTDB): domain Bacteria; phylum Bacillota; class Clostridia; order Lachnospirales; family Lachnospiraceae; genus Anaerobutyricum. The sequence goes on from CAVCBH010000092.1 coordinate 9,965, forward strand.
TACCAGTATCCTTCTCAGCTTTCCGGCGGTATGCGTCAGAGAGCCGCTCTTCTTAGAACCTATCTTTCATCGAACGGAGTCGCTCTGCTTGATGAGCCGTTCAGTGCGTTGGATACTATCACAAAAACGGCGATTCATAAATGGTATCTTGAAGTTATGCAGCATATTGATTTATCTACAATCTTTATTACACACGATATTGATGAGGCAATCCTGCTCTCAGACAGAATTTATATCCTCAATGGAAAACCAGGAGAAATTCGTGATGAAATCATTATTAAAGAAAAGAAACCAAGAGCAGAGAATTTCTATCTCACGGATGAATTTCTGGCGTATAAAAGAGAAATCATAGCGAAGTTGTAACTCCTTTGTCTTTAGAAGAAAGATCAGAAATAATGTTGGAGGATTTGAGGATTCGCCAGAAAGCATTTTTCAAACAGGCTCCAGTATTCCATCCATCTAGTTTCTAAAGTATTTCTGGGTATAGATTTTATAGTTTGATTCGCAACAAAATGATCGTTCCTAAACTATTATTACTGAGTGGATGCTGCACTAGTGTACTACTATATATAAAAAAGGATGGACAATAAGGAAAAGAATTACAAAATGAGAATTAAGCAAATCCGACAAAGCGACATCTTCCTTCATGTAGAGGTGGGGAGGATGTGACCTACAGAAGACGTTGATAAGTCTGCTATTTAAAAATTAAAAGGAATCGAATCCTTTTTTGATGACAGACATATTGAAAATGAAAATTGCATATGATATAATGCCAGTAGGCGAAATGATAAGATGTGTTCATAAGTAGCACAGCAAAAGACCCCAAAGGTGCGAACTTTGGGGTCTTTTTATTCCGTTTTGGCAAGGTGGCTTATTCCCTCAGGCTGACTACCAGCTGCTTATTTTCTATCCAACCATTTGCAAATGTAGTAGGCGATTACACTTGCCGGAATAGAAAGCATAAATGATAAGACTAAATCCATAAATAGCACACCCCCTTTCTGTACCTGTCTAGAGCGTGTCTGAAAAATGCTTTCTGCAAGATGTGCATCACAATTTGCGG
>CAVCBH010000093.1:0-5283 GCA_963600375.1 bacterium
ATAGATTTTTTATAAAAATGCATGAACCCAAAAGCTAAAAGCGAAATCTCTGAAAATAACATGGCAGACTTGCCACGAATCGAAAAAAATGATATACTTATATCGCTTACATATAGTATGGGTTTTCCATTCGTGATAATCTGTACATACATAAGGTAGAGAATGCTACCAACATTCTTTTTACCGAATTTCCAGAAGCCAAGATGTCTACCAAACATTTTGGTTTCTTTTTTTATGTTAGCACAAGAACTTATGTTCTGTCAATTATTTTCGAATATTTGTTTGTGTTTTTGTATTATGCTAAGAAGCATCTGGATTATTTATGTGATTTTGATCATCTCCTTTCTGTGTTGTAGGGTTGTTTTGCTGTTCATGATGTTATATTAGCACTAATATGATTATTCGTTAAGTATAAATTTGATTTATTTTTTATCATCAATTTGATTACACTTCAATTCGGTTATAATCCATTTGATTATACATATTAATTGTGTTATATTATTTATTGAAAGGAGCGATTGTATTTCATGACTACTGGAAAAAAAGGATATTCTGATAAAAAATTTTTTCAACCATCTGTAAAATCTAATATAGTTAAAAAAATGATTTCTGAACGTGGAATATCTCAAAAAACTTTAGCTCGATACTTAAACTGTACACAAGCATCATTACGAAATAAATTTTCCAGAGATTCATTTTCTCTTTATGATTTCATAATTATTTGCTACGCTTGTGAATGTCCGCTTAGTATAGTTCCATTTGATTCTGAATCTATTGAAATTGCTAAAGAATGTTTTGAAGATATTGAAGATTCAATCTTAAGTGCTCTTGATGAAGAACCCGAAGATTTATATAATGCTTCTCACGATGCTTTAGATACACTTGAAAACGCTTTAGATAATCTTGGTTTTCTTGATATTGTTTTTGAATTTAGCCCAGAAAATATATTATCTGAGGAAGAATGCGAACGTCTTAACAATATCAAGGAATCAAACTCTACTGAAAAATTAGATCGTATTATGGGTTCTTTAACAGATAGTGAACAATTAACATTCTACAAATTATTAGAAGAACAACAAAAAAATAAGGATAAAGATAATTCTTAGTATTAAAATAAGCCCTCTGGGATATTTTCCAGAGAGCTTTTATTTTTATGTTTTCCTGCATCCTAGAAGCTCGCAACTTCTGGATACTCATAGCTATTCTTATACATATATTCTGGAGAGCAATCAATATCTCCATCATTCCATGTAACAACTCCGTATTCTATTACAGGATTTTTAAAAATCTTATCATCCTTCAATGGTTCATATACTTGCCCTGTTAATATGGTTGCATCAAATAATTTTGTTTCTCCATTAGAAAATGTAACCAGCATTATCATATCATCTAATGGTTTTACTTTTGTTACTTCTAGGGTTTCTGTTGGTTCTCCTGCATATACAATTCCATCCATAATATACATATGGCTGCACCTCCTATTTTAATGGCTCAAATTAAGCCTTTTAGACAGATTTGTCCAAAACCCAAAGGATGGTTACACCTCTATTCTACATTCTCAAATACTTCTGCAAGAGTCATTGTTATGTGTGGGAAATCCCTTACTGTAATTATAGTATCTGCATTATAATCTTCTTCTTCGGCATCATCCTGTAAGATATACAGATTCTTTAATATATATGTTCCATCTTCCAGATAATATATTTCTACCGCTCTTTCTTTTGGTGACACAATCCAATACTCACTTACACCTGCATTCTGGTATATATCTTTCTTAATAGTCTTATCATTTAAAGCGGTTGCAGGTGATAAAGTCTCTACAATAAAACGAGGAACACCTGTATAAGCACTTCCTTTTAAATGTTTACGGTCACAAATAACCATAACATCTGGAATAACATAATCATCATTTTCCTCTACATGGTATCTGTAATCAAGATTCTCCATGAATGTAAGGCATAAACTACCTTTTAATCCTTCCCGTAACTTTCCATATATATTACCATTTACTATACTATGGCGATAATTAGCAGAAGGCGACATATTATATATTTTTCCGTCTATTTTTTCCTGTTTTATATAATTTTCTCTTAATTTTGGCATAAAATCCTCCTTTCACTTTTTGTAGTATTTATAAGGGTTTTATTACATTTCTTCTTCTCGAACTCACCTATATTTCCTGTGCGAACAAGAAATTTGCCAAAAATAGTAATGATTACTATTTTCTATATACCTATCTCACTTCAATATTTCCCTGTAATTTTCTACCTTTTTATTGACATTTCCGCTTCACTCATTTACTGGCTATGTTCGGAAGCATGTTCGAGAACATGCTTAATTTCTAACTGTAAACGATTTTCCTTTACATTCTATTTGACTGGGGCATAATAGTGAAGCATTTTTCTAAGCTACTTATTATTTTCCAAGTATTTTACGACTAATTCTATTGCAAATTTCGCAGTCTCATACTGTTCCTGTGCCTGCTTTTTTGAAGCAATATAAAAATCATCATAATCTGACTTTTCTCTTAGCTGTTTCAATCTTCCCAACTTCCTACCTAATTCTCTAGGGAAAATTTCCGTAGCAACATACTCTTTATTAAAATATGCCACAACATCTTTATGCCTTTTAAAATCAATCGTTCCTAATGACAGAACTGCCTTTATAGCGTAAAAAGCTGCATAATAGGAGCGGTTAATTGCATCTTTAACAAATCCATCCTCAAGACACCTTTCCGCTACCTTCAAACTATCCTTTGCTTCCTGTAATCTATATTTACTTAAATCAAGTTGTCTTTCATCCATTTAATACAATCCCCTCTTTCTGAACATTGTTATAAAATGGTAATGCTCCTAACCAATAATTAAACCGTTCCTTGTTTTGAATTACAACGCTTATATCTATATCATAATCCATTTGGAAATCAAAAGCCAAATCAAATATTTCCGTTTCTACTTCTTCTATTTCTTCATCTGTAAGGGTAGTAAGAATCATAATATCTACATCGGAATGCTCGTTATAATCTCCTCTGGCATAAGAACCATACAAAATTATTTTATCTAATTTGTTTCCAAGAATTGCTTTTACCTGCTGTGAAAAACGTAAAATAATATCTTGCTTATTGCCGTTCATATCCTCGCCCCTTTCTATTTTATTTATGTTAATATTATACCAGTTCCCCACTCCATAACACAAGCACCAACAGAAATATTTTCCGCTGATGCCTGTTCCTGTTATAATAATTCCATTATCATTCCTCTGCAATATTTCCAACGAATATCATCATTATACTTCTTATCCATCTGGTACAGAAATATGTCAGAGATTCTATTGAAGAAATCAGAAGGTAATATATTAGCTTTGTAGCGGTTATCAGGCATACAACACACCTGTAAGTTTTCCACTTCATCCGCTCCACCCATTGAGATTGGAATAATATGATCTAATTCCATTTCATCAAAAGTAATCTTCTTACCACATAAAGCACATTTTCCTTCTGCTTGCTGATAGAGTAGCTTTCTTACTTCCTGTGAAAAATGTTTTCTTTTGATTCTGATTCGTCTTGGCTGCATTGCTTCTCCTTCTGTATCCCAAACATAATAACCCTTTAAATATCCTTTGTGTTTCTTTAATTTTTCCGCTGCAATATTAACACTTGAAAATATCTGTGCTTCTGCTACGTTATCAGTTTTATTAATTCCACCTTTTTTATTTGGTACTACATAATATTTTCCGTTTGTGATTACTAAAGCCATGATTCTTCCCCTCTCTTAAATGAAATGATTGTATATTCTGGAAATGATTTTTTCCTTGATTTTTCTTATGTAACTTAATGGAACTACTGCCAACTTACACTCCGCTGTCAGACAATTATTTTCTGCATCTTCAAAACCCATAATAATATAATGCTTGACTGAATCTCCTGCACAGTAGGTAATACAAAGATAAACAAACTTTTTAATTACGGGTTTATTACTCCATACAGAAGATACATTTCTCCCATATCGCTTACTAAGCTGTGACAGTTCTTTACTTTCCTGCTTCTTTGCTGTCTCTACCGCTCCCATTAATTCATTCTTAATAGCAACTGACATTTGCACTATATCAATGTTAACCGTGATATTTTCATCTGTAACATATACTGAATACTCATCCAGTTTTATCTTTCCTATGTTTCCGCTCTCTGTTCTAACTTTCCACGTTTTCATGTCCTACCCTCTTTCTATCTGTGGCAGGTACAGAATTGCACCCACCACAAGCCTTATTATCTTAGAAAAATCTTTCTTCCAGTGCTTTCCTTGCCATGTCTTTTAATTCTGTTGCATAACTGGATAAGTCCATAAAAATACTACCCTCTGCCTCCATAGAATCATTATCTGCATCATGAAAGCCAACCAAAAGAATTGACTGGAAAGACTTATCTTTTGCATGGAATGTAACAAGTAAGGAAATGAAATCTCTGATAACAGGCTTATTACTCCATGTATACGGATGCTGTCTACCCTCTTCTTTGTTGAACTCTTTAATCATATCGGAATAATCTTTCTTTGCTTCTTCAATCACCTGCTCAAGTGTCTGATTCATACGATAGGATACATTAGAAATATCAATATTAAGCTGTAAAACATTATCTGTAAGCTCTACTTTACCGGTCTGTAATGTGCCAAGATTAAAGCCCTTTTCTTCATACCACTTGATAGAACCGCCTTTGAAATGTACCTCTGGCATGGCTACATAGCTCTTACCAATCTCTTTTACTACTCCATTTTCTACCTTTATGCTAAAATCTACTGTTTCTCTTTTCATTGCTGTATTCATGTTCTATACTCCCTTCATATTTAGGGATAGGAACGCTCCCATCCCCTTGTATATCTCATTTATGTAATTACTCTTAAATGTTCATGATTGCCTTGCCTAAAGCATCCCACATTACTTTTTTCATAGTGGTATAGCCTTCTTCATCCAACTGTAAAGGAATGGAATCATATAACTCCACAATCTCCTCATGTCCGTCTTGCCAAATGTAAATTTCTAAAGTAAAATCAGTATTGCAGCCTGTCTCATATCCACCAAAGCTGTATACCACTGTAATATCAATGCAAATCTCTTCTTCCTTTACTTCTGGATGTTTGGAGCGGAAGTCCTCCTCTAAGCTATCAATCAACTGGATAAAGTCTTTATTATCAGAAGATACTGGAATATGTACACTGATTTGCCCAGAATTAGCTTCTACTCCTGCTAAATTGATTGATCCTACTTCTTTAATATCAACTGTCTGTACAC
>CAVCBH010000094.1:0-11149 GCA_963600375.1 bacterium
TGAAGGCAAAATATACCGTAAATTGAGGTGTGCAGATTGCAGGAATGATTTTTCAGACACGCTCTAAGGTCACAGATATAGGCTATCTTCTCTCTTTTCGTCTGTTCTCAACTATTTTCACCTGTTTTTCGTCAACTTTTCCACAAATTTCTTCGATTTTTGTTGACAATCCTTTCTTTTTGCAGTATTCTATTGATAACATGAGATTATAATAGGTTGAGTGTCGCCACTAACAATGGAGGTGAAGCTATGCTGTTAGTTACTACAGAGAATATTGCAGGACAAGAGATTAAGCCGTTAGGTATTGTAGAAGGTTCCTCAATCCAGACAGTTCATGCAGGCAAAGATATCATGAACAGTTTAAAAACATTAGTAGGTGGAGAACTGACTTCGTACACGGAGATGATGGAAAAAGCCAGGCAGCTTGCAACAGATAAGATGGTAAGAAGTGCAGAGCAGATGGGAGCGGATGCAGTAGTCTGTATACGTTATTCCTCCAGCGAAGTGATGCAGGGGGCTGCTGAAGTTTTAGTTTATGGTACAGCAGTCAAAGTGATTTGAGATAGTTAAAGTTGGGAGAACAGAATGGAAGATACAAGATTAGTTTTTTCGAATATTATGGAGAAGCTTCTTAAGCAGGCACATAAGAACAAGAATGTGTTAGAGTACAAGGATGTTAATGATGCATTTAAGAACATCGAGTTAACTCCAGAGAAGTTTGAGTGGATTCTTGATTATTTTGAAAAACAGGGTGTTGATGTTTTAAATACCAACGAAGATGATGACAACGATGATAATTTTATAGATGATGATTCTGAGGAAGTAGAGATTATCGATGATGCGGACATCCTCGAAGGTGTAAGTTTAGAGGATCCTGTTCGTATGTACTTAAAGGAGATTGGTAATATTCCTTTACTTACTGCAGAAGAAGAAGTATTCTTAGCACAGCGAATTGAGAAGGGCGATGAGCAGGCAAGAAAGCAGCTCATTGAGGCAAATCTTCGACTTGTTGTTAGTATTGCCAAGAAGTATGTTGGAAGAGGCATGTCTTTCCTTGATCTGATTCAGGAAGGAAACATGGGCTTGATGAAGGCTGTTGAGAAGTTTGATTATAAGAAGGGAAATAAGTTCAGTACTTATTCTACATGGTGGATTCGCCAGGCAATCACAAGAGGTATTGCAGATACAGCGAAGACCATTCGTGTACCGGTACATATGGTAGAGACCATTAACAAGACACTTCGTACCTCAAGAATGTTACTTCAGGAACTCGGAAGAGAACCGACTAACGAAGAGATCGCCAAGAAGATGAATATGCCGGTTGCCAAGATTGATGAGATTTTGAAGACATCAAGAGATCCGGTATCTTTAGATACACCAATTGGTGAGGAAGAGGACAGCCAGTTAGGTGATTTCATTGAAGATGAATCTCTTCTTTCTCCAGTAGATTCCGCTTCTTTCTCTATGCTTAAGGAAGAGTTAGAAGAGGCGATGGCTTCTTTGACAGAGAGAGAGCGTAATGTTATCAAGCTTCGTTTTGGCCTTGATGATGGTAAGACAAGAACTCTTGAAGAAGTTGGTAAGGAATTTAACGTAACAAGAGAGCGTATCAGACAGATTGAGGCGAAGGCGCTTCGAAAGCTTCGTCATCCAAGCAGAAGCAGAAAGCTTAAGGATTTCCTTGAGTAATTTATTACAGAGGATGTCACAAGCGAATACCTGTATTGGAAAGAATACTCACATTTTCCTTATACTGTTTGTTGCCAAAAGATAAATAATTGATTACAATAATGGGAAGACTAAGATACTTAGGATTCCCATTTTATTTTATGGAGGTTTTTATGAAAGATGGCTTTTTAAAGGTTGGTGTGGCATCTGTTGATGTGGAAGTTGCCAATCCGATTCACAATAAAGAAAAGGTAATGGAGGTAATCAGGAAAGCAGATAAGAATGGCGTAAAGCTTTTAGTCTTTCCAGAACTTGTACTGACGGCTTATACTTGTAATGATCTTTTTTTACAGAAGACATTATTAGACGAGGCAAAGAAGCAGCTTTTAGCTATTTTAGAAGAGACGAAGGGACAGGATATGGTGATTGTTCTAGGACTTCCGCTCACTGTGAACCATAAGCTTTATAACTGTGCAGTATTTATACAGAGTGGTAAGATTTTAGGTGTTGTGCCAAAGCATTATCTGCCGAATTATTCTGAATTCTATGAGGCAAGACATTTTGCTCCGGGAGAAGAAGAAGTGAAGATGATTCGTCTTGGCGGTAAGGATGTACCTTTTGGGATGAATCTTTTATTTTGCTGTGAGAACATGGAAGAACTGGTGATTGGTTGTGAAATCTGTGAGGATTTATGGTGTCCATTACCACCTTCAACACACCATGCGTTAGCAGGCGCAACGGTAATCTGTAATCCGTCTGCCAGTGATGAGACAACAACGAAGGATACGTATCGCCGTAATCTTGTATCTCAGCAGTCTGCCCGTCTGGTGTGTGCTTATCTTTACTCCTGTGCCGGAGAGGGAGAGTCTACACAGGACTTAGTATACAGCGGACACAACATGATTGCAGAATATGGCTCTGTTTTGGCAGAATCCGGAAGATTCCAGAATAGTTATATTGAGACTGAGATTGATCTGCAACGATTAGAAGCCGACAGAAGAAGAATGACAACTTTTGTGACAGAAGGTGCAGATAAGAATTATGAGAGAGTATATTTCCGTTTGAAGGAAGAAAGAACAGAGCTTAGCCGTTACTTTGAGCGAACACCGTTTATTCCTTCGAATAAGTTAGACAGAGAAAAGCGATGCGATGAGATTCTTACGATTCAGGCAATGGGGCTTAAGAAGCGTCTGGCACATACTCATTGTAAATCTGCGGTTGTCGGAATCAGTGGGGGACTTGATTCTACTCTTGCGGTATTAGTAACAGCAAGAGCATTTGATATGTTAAGTATTCCAAGAGAGAATATTGTCTGTGTGACGATGCCTTGCTTTGGTACAACAGACAGAACATATTCGAATGCAGTCACTCTTACAAAGAAGCTGGGGGCAAGCTTAAGGGAAATTCGTATTAATAAAGCGGTAGAACAGCATTTTTCCGATATCGGGCATGATCCGGAGAATCACGATGTAACCTATGAGAATTCACAGGCTCGTGAGAGAACACAGATTTTAATGGATATTGCCAATCAGACAAATGGAATGGTCATCGGAACTGGGGATATGTCAGAACTGGCACTTGGATGGGCAACCTATAACGGGGATCATATGTCCATGTATGCAGTGAATTGTTCTGTGCCAAAGACATTGGTAAGACATCTGGTACGTTACTATGCCGATACAAGTGAGGAACAGGAATTAAAGGAAGTACTTCTGGATATTTTAGATACGCCGGTAAGCCCGGAACTACTTCCACCGGTAGATGGGGTTATTTCTCAGAAGACAGAAGATCTTGTAGGTCCATACGAATTACATGATTTCTTCTTATATTATATGTTACGTTTTGGTTTCCATCCGGAGAAGATTTTTCGCTTAACCCGCAAGGCGTTTGGGGAAGAATACGATGTGGCAACCTGTTACAAATGGCTTCGTACCTTCTGCTGGCGTTTCTTTGCACAGCACTTTAAGAGATCCTGCCTCCCGGATGGACCAAAGGTTGGTTCTATTGCGGTTTCACCGAGAGGGGATTTACGAATGCCAAGTGATGCAAGTTCTGCTGTATGGATGAACGAATTAGACGAGTTAAAAGAGAAGCTGGGTCTTTAGGTGATTTTGAAAACAGATTCCTGATAAAGTTATGCCTGAATATCCAGAATAATAATGGCAAAAGAGTCTTCGATTTATCAGGATTTTGCCTTGGACAGCGCATTTTTAATCGCCTGTTGCAAGAGTAGCCCTGTATATTTGTTTTCTGAATTTAATTTCAGGTCATCAATCGAGGAAATCTGTTCAAGCTGGGAGTTGATTTCCTCGAGAGATGGTTCAAGAAGTGGATACATGGCACTTACACTATCTGAAAGATGATTTAAACTGACAGAAGTAATATGGTCTGCATCCACGGAAACAGCGACATCTAACGTAGTATCGCCGAGTGTGATCGTGGAGGTATAGACTCCGGGAGTGTATACACCAGCGCTGGTTTTTGTACTTTTTTCTTCTGGAGCAAACATAAAGATTAAAAGAAGAATCAGTATGATACCCAGGCAGACAAAAAGAGCAGTATAAATAAGTTCTTTTGCTTTTACGACAACAATTTTTGTTTTTGCACTCAAAAAAAACAGTCCTTCCGATTCCTATTTATTTAAAGTGTATTCTGAAAATGAAAATTTATGATACGATAGGGAATAAAAGATGCAATGTGGCATAAAACCCAGATTGATCATCAACAACGTAAATTCTGATTTTTGAGAATAAAAGCTACGATGTGGCATAAAACCTATATATCTGTGATGCGAGACAGGGTATGATTGGAGTGTCATAGTATCAGAATGGAAAGTGCAGGATAACAGAAATATAAAAACAAATAAAGGGTAGGTAGGCTGGCACAGGACTTTGCCCATATGGTGAGGGATAACAGAAATATAAAAACAATAAAGGGTAAGTCGTGAACAGCAAAGTCAAAAGCGCAAAAGAAAGGAGGAGAAAGCGATGCCTGAAGGACAAACATTTCCAGAAGTATTCCCGGACTATACCATTCCGGAGAATTTAAGATATATTTTGTCAAATGCGGTTGTTTCTAAAGTTGTTATGAAGCAACAGACAAGAGAATTAGTGATTCATTTAAAAAGTGAACATATTATTTCAAGAAAGGTTTTAAATAAAGTTGCCTATGATATGAAGAAGGAGCTGTTTGGAAAGACAGCCGTTTTTATTTCCTTTGATGATACGTATGAACTGTCTTCTGCAAATACGTTAGAGAGTATAACCCATGATTACTGGAACAGTATTCTTCATGAAGTAAAGAAGATGGGGCGTGTGGAATACAGCCTTCTTTCGAATGGAGAGTGGGGATTTGAAGGCAATATCATGACCATTCTTTTGGAAGATTCTTTTCTTGCCAGAGACAAATCAAGGATATTAAAGGAGTATCTTGAACATCTTTTTTCTCATCGTTTCGGTAAGGAGATTCAGGTTGGATTTGACTTTACCGATGATGCCAAACAGGCATTTTATAAGGCGAGAAATCATAAGCTTAATCTTGAGGTTGATATGGTTATGAGCCAGATTAAGCAGGTGGAAAGTGAGAAGAAAGAGACGGACACAGAAGAGGGAGAGAAGCCGAAGGAAGAGAAAAAGCAGCGCGCCTATTCCAGTAACTTTTTTGAGGAAAGAGCAAGAAGACAGGAGTTTGGTCAGAGACGGCATTCAAAGGATCCGGATGTTATTTATGGAAAGGACTGCGATGGAGAAATCGTGCCATTAGAAGAGGTCGTGGATGAAATCGGACAGGTTGTTGTCCGTGGTCAGATTCTTAAGATGGAACTGCGGGAAATTCGAAGAGAGCGAACTATCGTAAGCTTTCATATCACAGACTTTACAGATACAATTGTCGGAAAGATTTTCATTGCAAATGATCAGCTTCCGGAATTTTTGGATTTATTTGAAAAAGGCAAGTTTTATAAAGTAAAAGGAATGCCGCGTATGGATACCTTTGAACATGATTTGACACTTTCTTCTATTTCCGGTATCAAACCGATTCCTGACTTTACCGAGAAGCGAATGGATAAAAGCTTAGAAAAGCGTGTGGAGCTGCATCTTCACACAGTCATGAGTGATTTGGACAGTGTGGTAGATATCAAAAAGGTCATCAATCAGGCAAAAGCGTGGGGGCATCCGGCAATGGCGATTACCGACCACGGCGTGTTGCAGGCGTTCCCAATCGCCAATCATTGCATAACGATGGATGAGCCATTTAAGATTATTTACGGGGTAGAGGGCTATTTTGTAAATGATTTAAAGAAGCTTGTCACAAACGATAAAGGCCAGACACTTTCCGATGACTATGTTGTATTCGACTTAGAGACAACTGGATTTAGTCCGATACATGATGCTATCATCGAAATAGGTGCAGTAAAGGTAAGCAACGGAAAAATCAGTGACCATTACAGTGTATTTGTCAATCCACAGCGCCCGATTCCACTTCGGATTACTGAGCTTACGAGTATTGACGATACGATGGTAGCAGATGCAAAGACGATTGAAGAGATTTTGCCGGAATTCCTTGCATTTTGTGAAGGATGCAGTCTTGTTGCCCATAATGCGGAGTTTGACGTAAGCTTTATCGAAGAGAATGCCAGACGGCAGGGCTTTGAGACCGATTTCACGGTACTGGATACCGTACAGATGGCAAGATTGCTTCTTACTGATTTGAATAAGTTTAAGTTAAATACAGTATGTAAGCGGCTAAATATCAAGCAGGAACATCATCACAGAGCAGTGGATGATGCCAGAGTAACCGCAGAAGTTTTTTTGCGATTTGTGGAAATGCTTGAAGAGCAGAATGTGCACACGCTGGCAAAGTTAAATGATATGGGTGCCATGTCCGCAGACCTGATTAAGAAAGCACCTTCGTATCATGGAATTATTCTTGTAAAGAATGAGACGGGGCGTGTGAACTTAAATCGTCTGGTATCTGCTTCCCATCTTGATTATTTTAATCGTCGACCAAGAATGCCGGAAAGTCTGATTCAAAAGTATCGAGAAGGACTGATCTTAGGTTCTGCCTGTGAAGCGGGTGAACTGTTTCAGGCAGTTATCCGGGGAAAGAGTGAAGAAGAATTAGCGGAACTGGTACGTTTTTATGATTACCTGGAGATTCAGCCAATCGGCAACAACATATTCATGCTTGAGAGTGACAAGTTCGAAGCAAAAACCGTCGAAGATTTACAGAATTATAACCGTAAGATTGTAGAACTTGGTGAGCGGTATCATAAGCCGGTCGTTGCGACTTGCGATGTGCATTTCTTAAATCCGGAAGATGAACAGTACCGTCGTATTTTGATGGCAGGAAAAGGCTTCAATGATGCGGATAAACAGGCACCGCTGTATTTTAGAACAACAGAAGAAATGCTGGAAGAGTTTGCGTACCTTGGCGAGGCAAAAGCAAAAGAAGTGGTGATTACAAACACAAATAAAATTGCTGATATGATTGAGAAGATTTCGCCGGTGCATCCAGATAAATGCCCTCCGGTTATTCCGAAATCCGATGAGACATTGACGAAAATCTGTTATGATAAGGCACATGAGATTTATGGACCAGACCTTCCGGATATTGTGGAGGAACGATTGCAGAGAGAGTTGAATTCCATCATATCTAACGGATTTGCCGTAATGTATATCATCGCGCAGAAACTGGTATGGGATTCTAATGACCATGGCTATCTGGTAGGTTCCAGAGGTTCGGTAGGTTCTTCTTTCGTTGCGACCATGGCAGGTATCACAGAAGTTAATCCGCTGTCAGCACATTACATTTGCCCAAAATGTCATTATGTGGACTTTGATTCCGATGCCGTAAAACCCTATTCGAAAAAAGGTATGTCCGGTTGCGATATGCCGGATAGAGACTGTCCGGTTTGTGGAACACCACTGCAGAAAGAGGGACATGATATTCCGTTCGAGACTTTCCTTGGATTTAAGGGAAATAAGGAGCCCGATATCGACTTAAACTTCTCAGGAGAATACCAGTCAAAGGCGCATAAATACGTAGAAGTTATTTTCGGTGAAGGAAAGGCTTTCCGCGCAGGAACCATCGGTACACTTGCAGAAAAGACGGCCTATGGTTATGTATACAAATATTTTGAGGAAAGAGATATTCATAAACGACGTTGTGAGATGGAGCGGCTTGCAGAAGGATGTACTGGAGTAAAGCGAACGACGGGACAGCATCCGGGCGGTATTATCGTAGTGCCACATGAGCATGAGATTTATGAATTTACTGCCATTCAGCACCCGGCTAATGATGTAAATACCGATATTATCACAACACATTTTGAGTACCATTCCATTGACCACAACTTGTTAAAACTTGATATTCTCGGCCATGATGATCCAACTATGATTCGAAGACTGGAAGACTTAACAGGGATGGATGCGACAACGATTCCCCTCGATGATCCGGAAGTTATGTCCCTCTTTCACGGAACAGATATTCTTGGCATCACACCGGACGATATCGGTGGAATTGAGATGGGATCGCTTGGTGTGCCGGAGTTTGGTACCGAATTCGTTATGCAGATGTTAAAAGATACGAATCCAAAGTGTTTCTCAGACCTTGTTCGTATTTCCGGTCTGTCCCATGGTACAGATGTATGGCTTGGAAATGCGCAGACATTGATCGAGGAGGGCAAGGCAGAGATTTCTACCGCCATCTGTTGTCGAGATGATATCATGACGTATCTTATCAATATGGGCTTAGATAAAGAGCAGTCCTTTACTATCATGGAATCTGTTCGTAAAGGAAAAGGCTTAAAGCCAGAGTGGGAAGAAGAAATGACTTCTCATGGGGTACCGGACTGGTATATCTGGTCCTGTAAAAAGATTAAATACATGTTCCCGAAAGCACATGCTGCCGCTTACGTTATGATGGGCTGGCGTGTGGCGTGGTTTAAGGTACATAAACCACTTGCTTATTATGCTGCTTATTTTGGAATTCGTGCGTCTGCATTTTCCTATGAGATTATGTGCCGTGGCAGGGAACGTCTTGACCTTGCACTTACGGAACTTTTAAAAACACCGAAAGACCAGCAGACGAAGAAAGACCAGGATACTATCCGTGATGGAAGAATCGCACAGGAAATGTATGCAAGAGGCTTTGAATTTATACCAATTGATATTTATAAGGCAAAAGCAAGAGAATGTCAGATTATTGACGGCAAGATTATGCCGCCGCTTTCCAGTGTAGAGGGACTTGGAGATAAAGCCTGTGAGCAGGTGGAAGAAGCAGCCAAACATGGTCCATTTACCTCACTTGAGAATTTTAGAAATCAGGCCAAGGTCAGTAAGACAAACGTAGATAAGATGGTAGAGCTTGGAATTCTTACCGGATTGCCGGAAACAGATCAGCTTACATTTGACTTCTTTATGGCGCAGAGTCAGGTATAAGAATATAGATGATATTAGTTGACTGTTTTATGCTATAAAGTCCAACACAATAATGTAGGTATATGCGTAGTAAATAATATTTGGAATTTTTTGAAGTGGATAAATTATTTTACAGAAACGTTTTGTAAAAGTATAAGAGAAAATACGCCAGAAGAAAAGAGTACGGCAGATAGGAGAAAAAATGAGTTATATCAAAAACGCAGATATTCAGGGAAATGCATGGGTAGCACCAGGAGCCTGTGTCGTAGGAAATGTTACATTAGGCGATGAAAGCTCTGTCTGGTACAATGCAGTACTTCGCGGAGATATGGCGCCAATCGTTGTAGGATGCGGTTCTAATGTGCAGGATGGGACAGTAGTTCATGCTGACAATGGCTTTCCATGCAAAATAGGGAATGGAACATCTATCGGTCATAACGCGATCATTCACGGATGCACTATCGGACATAATACAGTCATCGGGATGGGCGCAATCGTTATGAACGGCGCACAGGTTGGCTCAGATTGCATCATAGGAGCAGGCAGTCTTGTCACACAGGGAAGCGTGATTCCTGATGGAATGTTAGCATTCGGTTCCCCTGCAAAAGTGATACGTCCACTTACTGATGCAGAGAAAAAAGAGAACCAGACAAACGGTATAAGTTACATGCTCATGAAAAATGTACAAAAAGGCTGAAAAAACTTGAAATATGACTAAAGGTTGATTTATAATAAGGCGAGTGTGGCCTTTGACGACTTCTTTCTGGCAAGAGCGTCAGATGGCTCTTATCAATGTATGACTCAGAAAATATAATTTCTATGAGAAAACAGGGCAAAGAATTTTGAGCGTACATATAACTGGAAAGGAGAAATATTTATTTATGGCAGATACTACAAATGCAAAGAGATATCAGGGGTATGAGATTGAAAAGACATCTTCCCATCGCCGTAACAGAAATAAACCGTGGTTCTGGAAAGTATTAGGTATCAGTTTGCTGCTTACCGTCATTATCATTGCAGGTGTTATTTTTGGAGTTTTGCATAAAACACATAAGAATGCAAAGCATATGGAAGAAATCAATGCAGCTAACAATATTGAAGCGCTGTTAAAGGATCATAAGAATGTGACGATCACTACTTCCTATTCTCATCTGGCAGAAGGTTCCGATTATACAACAACTCGTCAGGTAAGAAAGGATAAGAAGGGCAATTACTTCTCTTATTTTAAAAAAGAAGGAACCGATTCCGATTATAAAGAAGTCATCGCCAATAAAGAATTATATCGTTATGATGACAAGTATGTACAGTACTTTGGTTTAATTGGAAACGACTACGAACAGGAATGTGTAAAGAGCATTGAAAACAGCGTTTTCCAGGGAGATACCAAGGATCAGGTACAGAACGAGAAAGAGCGTGATAATACAATTACATTACAGCTTACCACAAAGGTACAAAGCGGTGATGAATACGCAACAACATATGGCTTCTCCGCGGGTGATACTATTGAGAAGACGATTACCATGGATAAGAAGACCCAGATCATCACCTCTGTAGAAGAAAAATGTGGAGATGAAGTATTCTACGGCTATAATGTAGAATTTGACGGACAGAAGAAAGTTCCGGTATTTTATCAGAAGCTCGAAAAAGAAAAGAGAGCATGTACTGTATACTCCGATTATAACGGAGAAAACAACCAGGAATACACTTATAACATACCTGTCGATGTCTACTTTACTGTACTTGACCATGATGGTTATAAAGTATATGAAGACGAGAATGGTAAGAAGGAATTTACGGAGTATCAGATGCAGATACAGAATCCGGAAACAGATCTTACATTGTATGTGAAGGCAACTTCGGCGAAATAGTAAGCTGGGCACAGCAGACGAATCTTGAAAGATAAATAAGCCATATCTGTGACTTTAGTTGCGGTGTGTTGAATACTCGCTTTCGCGCTCGCATCCAACACTTGCTCCGAGGCCACAGATATGGCTTATTTATCTTTCAAGATTAGAGCGTGTTTGAAAAATCATTCCTGCAATCTGCACACCTCAATTTACGGT
>CAVCBH010000095.1:0-2136 GCA_963600375.1 bacterium
GCACTAGAGCGTGTCTGAAAAATCATTCCTGCAATCTGCACACCTCAATTTACGGTATATTTTGCCTTCATTCGGTTGCCGTAGCCCGCTACGCCGCCCTCATTCAGGCGAAATCTCTCGCAAATTGTGATGCACATCTTGCAGAAAGCATTTTTCAGACACGCTCTAGAATATAAGAAGATACTGGAAAAAATCACCCGAAAAGAAACAGAAAAATAATAAAAATAACAGTTAATATCGGACAATAGAAAAGAGTTTCAGAAAATAATAAAAATAAGATAAAATATCATTTTGAGTTATAAATTGTGCAGAATACACAAAGGAATATACATAAATTTACAAGAAATAAATGAGCTAAAAAGAAAGGTAGATAAATAAAGAAAGTTATCCACGTAAGAAAAATTTGAAAAATGTCGAAAAACAGATTTATCCACTAAGTTATCCACAATATCCACAGTGAAAAGTGAAAGGATAAAACTGGAAGAAAAACGTCAATACGAAACATCTGTTTTGTGCGTTTTTTTAAAATAATACATTGCCAGAATGAAGAATTGTTGGTATAATAATTGTAATATAAGAAAAAGGAGTGTGATCGTATGCGTTACATTATTTACGGCAAGAATCTGGAGGTAACGGAAGGATTAAAGCAGGCTGTACACGATAAGTTCAGTAAGCTGGAGAAGCTCTTCACCCCGGAGACAGAAGTTCAGGTCACATTAAGCGTGCAGAAGGATAATCAGATTGTAGAGGCTACCATTCCTATGAAGGGAACGATTTTAAGAGTAGAGCCGTCAAGTACAGATATGTACGTTTCCATTGATATGGCAGTAGATTTACTGGAACGTATGATTCGCAAGTATAAGACGAAGATTTCCAAGTATGGAAAGGGCGAATTGAAGTTTAATGATGAGTTCATGGAAGAAGATGTGGACAATCATGAGACAGTAACTATCACAAAGAGTAAGAGATTCGCAATTAAGCCAATGGATGTTGAGGAAGCTTGCGTACAGATGGAATTGTTAGGACATAATTTCTTTGTATTCCGTAATGCAGAGACGTTCGAAGTGAATGTAGTTTATAAGAGAAAAGATAAAACGTATGGTCTGATTGAACCAGAATTTTAGAATAGACTTCTTTCATTAAGTCCAGACAGGCTGAGGGAATATGTGTTCTTAAGAAGGTTCTGAATACGAAATACATGAAAGAATATATGGAATCAGTAACGAAGGATGAAGGCAGATATTTTTATCTGCCTTCCCTTTTTCTGCATATTATTCCGTATATTAATGTATATTAAGGGGATTAAAGCTTGAAAAGCGGCTCTATCAATGTTACAATGTAAGCTGTATGCTTAGAATTAGAAGAAGATTACCATATAGGAGGTAAAGATGAGTTTAGTTGATAAACTTTTTGGCAATAAAAGTGAAAAGGAAATCAAGAGAATCGAAAAGTATGTAGATGCCATCGAAGCTCTTGACGAGAAAATGCAGGCATTAAGCGATGAAGAACTTCGTGCCAAGACACAGGAATTTAAGGATCGTTTAGCAGCAGGTGAGACTTTAGATGATCTTTTAGTAGAAGCATTTGCTGTTGTAAGAGAAGCAGCAGATCGTACTATTCACCTGAAACATTACCGTGTACAGCTCATGGGTGGTATCATTTTACATCAGGGTCGTATCGCTGAGATGAAGACTGGTGAAGGTAAGACATTAGTTTCCACACTTCCAGCATACCTTAATGCTCTCGAAGGCAAAGGTGTTCATATCGTTACAGTTAACGATTACTTAGCAAAGCGTGATGCAAACTGGATGGGACAGGTTCATCAGTTCTTAGGTTTAAGCGTTGGTGTTATTTTGAATAGTTATGATAACGCAGAACGTCAGGCAGCCTATAACTGTGATATTACTTACATTACGAATAATGAATTAGGTTTTGATTACCTCCGTGATAACATGGTTATTTACAAGAAGGATCTCGTACAGAGAGATTTAAACTATGCGATCGTTGATGAGGTCGATTCCGTATTAATTGATGAGGCAAGAACACCACTTATCATTTCCGGTCAGAGTGGTAAGTCCACAGATCTTTACAAAGCCTGCGATGTACTTGCAAGACAGATGCAGCGTGGTACTTCTG
>CAVCBH010000096.1:0-5919 GCA_963600375.1 bacterium
TTTCCTGTATCTTCTACTGTAGTTTTTTCATTCTCTGCTATATTTCCTGTATCTTTTACTGTAGTTTTCGCATTCTCTGTTATATTTCCTGCATCTTTTACTGTAGTTTTCGCATTCTCTGCTATATTTCCTGCATCTTTTACTGTAGTTTTCGCATTCTCTACCATACTTCTTCCTCCGCAGTATTCTGTGCATTTTCCAGAAGTTCCTTTGCAAGATTTAAAAATGCCTGTGCCGCCGGAGACTCTGGCTCTCCCTCGATCACTGTCATTCCCTTATCTTCACATCGGGTAATCTCATCACTTCTTGGCACTTCACCAACAATCGGAAGTCCTACAGAATCCGCAAACGCAGTGACCTTCTCCGTCTCATTTTCCACATTTCTGTGATTCAATACAACGCCATACACTTTCGCATAGCTTCTGTCCTCAAAATTCTTCACCGCATTATTAATGTTATTGGCCGCATAAAGAGCCATCTTCTCGCCAGAAGTCACAATCAGAACCCTGCTCGCATAACCCTCACGAATCGGTGCCGCAAATCCGCCGCACACAACATCTCCAAGGACATCGTATAATACAACATCTGGCTGGTGTGTCTCAAATAATTCCAAATCTTCTAACAAGCTGAATGTCGCAATAATTCCACGACCAGCACAGCCAAGCCCCGGTGTCGGACCGCCAGTCTCAATACAGAGAACTCCGCCGTAGCCTACTTTTGAGATATCTTCAATTGTCTCCGGATCCTCATCATATTCACGCATATAATTCATTACCGGGATCGGTGTCGTCCCCCCAAGCAGATTAATCGTAGAATCTGCCTTCGGGTCACAGCCAATCTGAATAACCTTCTTTCCCATACTGGCAAATGCCGCCGCCAAATTACTGGTCACCGTAGACTTTCCAATCCCACCTTTACCGTAAACCGCAATCTTTAACATAAAAAACTCCTCTATTCTACCCCTGATCGACAGACTGACCGTAAGGTAGAATAGAAGAGCCTTTTGTACACTTTATATACAGGTCTGTTACCCGATTTACAATTAAAGATTCTAAATAATTTCAAACTATTCCAGCGCGGAAAACCTTACTGTCAGAGTCGATATTTATCTTTCCATCATTATAACTATCCAACTTCACAAAACAAATATGAGTCACTATATATCTGCGTGACTTTAGATAATTATATTTAATGTTCTCATCGTCTTGTTATTTTTTTATCATAGTTTTATTATAACACTTGGAAAATGAAAGGCAAGTACATTTTTCAGTACAGTATTTACACTTAACACAACATTTCTAAATATTATAAACGAACGTTCTATTCATAATTAAATAGATAACAGATGCAATTCCTCTTAAAATTTATTTTAAAAGAAGATAACCTGGCATACCATTCTCATAAATACTGGATAATTCACCCTGTACCAATGGGGTTAAGTAAGTAATCAACTCTTCTTTCACGCCATTGCCAGCCTCATTAATCCATTCTCCAGGAATCTTCTTCTCTTTATTCGCAACTTCACGGATATCTACGCCGCTGTACTCTACTGTATATGGAACATCAGAAATACGAGTGAGGGAAGACATCAGACCACTTTCTCCGGCTACTGCTAATTTGACTGCATTGGCTCCAAGATTACCAGATTCTTCAATATCTGTCTTACTTAAAATATGTCCAGCGCAACGCTGTAACAGATTCAATTCTATCGAACGGACCTTACATCCAATCTGTGCGCGAACCGCTTCCTCTAAAATCTTCCCTGCACCCGATAACATCGTATGACCAAACACATCCAACTGTCTCGATCCTTCCTGCTCACATAAGAAATTACCTTCTGCATCGTGTACACCTTCACTCACCGCTACAAGCACTGCATTCGATGTTTCAAGCTTTGCCCTGACATCACTGACAAACTGCTCTAATGAAAATGGTACTTCTTCAAGATAAATAAGATAAGGAACATTGCCATTCTTTCCCTCTGCCAATGCTGCTGCCGAAGTAAGCCATCCTGCATGACGTCCCATCATCTCAACAATAATCACATTCTTTGGCTCATATACCGTAATCTCCTGTTCAAGCTCACAAAATACGGTAGAAATATACTTCGCCGCAGAACCAAATCCAGGACAATGATCGATTCCACAAAGATCATTATCAATTGTCTTAGGACCACCAATCACCTTAATATCATCCACTCCTTTTTCCTTACAGTATGCAGAAAGCTTCGCCACGGTATCCATGGAATCATTGCCACCGATATAAATAAAATACCCAATATTCATCTTATGGAAAATATTAATGATTTCCTGATACTGGCTATCATCCTCTTTAATGTCATTTAATTTAAAGCGACAAGAACCAAGAGCCGCCGCCGGTGTTCTTTTTAATTTCTCAAGTTTCTCTTCCGTGTCAACCTTCTCTGTAAGATTCACAAATTTTTCTTCTAATACACCTTGAATTCCATAGCAGGCACCATATACCTGGTCAATCTTTTCTTCCTTCATCGCCTGTCCGATTACTCCTGCTAAAGTTGCATTAATTGCTGCTGTTGGTCCACCGGACTGTGCTACTAACAAATTCTTCATCTTTCTAAAATCCTCCTGTAAATCTCTGAAAAGTTTCTGGTGTTCCCTTATTCGATGCAATCACCTTCTGCATCCATACAATATCCCACCACTTGCCAAGTTTATATCCACAACATTCAAAATGTGCTTTCTTCTGATACCCCCGCGCCATATGGAATGCCTCACTCTCTGCATTCGGATGCGTAATACAGGCAAATAAATTCACGACATTTTGCTTTTTCAACAACTCTTCCATCTTATCGTAAAGCGCTGTCCCGACACCCTTTCCGTGAATTCCTTTTTGCACATAAACAGACATCTCTGCTGACCAGTCATACGCTCTGCGATCATAAAAAATCCCCGCATATGCGTAGCCAATCACCGCTCCCCTCTCCTCTGCAACGAGGTAGGGATATCGCTTCAATGTCTTCTTAATTCTTTCCTGAAACTCTTCTACTGAAGGAACTTCCAGTTCGAAAGTTATCGCCGTATTCTCTACATAATACCGGTAAATATTCTGAATAGCAGAAGCATCCTCCAGTGTAGCGATTCGTATAATCATCTCAAGCCTCCAAAAATTTTGTCGATGTGATTATTATACAATAAGAGAAAGAGGGGAACAAGACGGTAATTTCAGAAATAATGTAACAATGCGGGGATGTCTGATTAACATAAACCCTTCACGTATTTCGGTAATATAATACTATTTCCTCTCCTACATCGCAATTTCGTACTGCTCTTTAAGTTCATTTAACATATTACAGGTAATACAACGCTCTTTTTGTAATCTGTCTGTTCTCCAATAAAGAAAGTTCAACCACCTCAAAATACCTTCTAAGATTAATCACCCTTTCTTTCGTAAGTCTTGTTTCCGGAACCCATCCAAACAACTTAGACATCTGATTATAAGGTAATTGTCTGGCTAAAACTTCATCTTTATCCATTGTATTTTCCGCTTTCTAAAATGCTGTAATGCTTCTTCCAATTCATCAATATCTTCTTCTGATGCATTCCTTATAATAAGTTCCACAGCCTATTCATATAATAATACGCGTGCTGGTCTTTTTCTTATCTTTATTGTGCTCTCTAACTTTTCTAATAAGCAGCTTTGTCCATCTTAGCCCATTTTATGCAATATGTACATGTTTTTCTGCATTTTTATGCAACACTTTCTAAAAAATATTTTCAATTTAATAATCGTTCTGCTATCACTGATAATAACGGTATCGTCACCGCTGACAGCAAGGTTGTAATAACAAATATCTCCGATGCATAATATGCATCTCTGTCATACCTCTGTGCAAACATAATCACGGATGCCCCCGCTGGACATGCCACCGCAATAAATACAGTAAATGCTACTTCAAAATCAAGTGGCAGAAGCCATAGTATAACGAGTCCTGCCAAGTATTGCAATAATAAACTTCCGTGTCAATCCCATGGGATTTAATTTCCTGGCATCTCTACCTCTCCTGCCTTCTCCCTCAAATTTTTCAACGGATTTGTCGAATGTAGAATTCAAAACAGACAGCCGCTATAAATATTGCTCTGTCGGATTGCTCAAAAAATACGAAGAAGAGTCCCTAAAAAATTTATCCCATTTTGTGACTTTGTGCTGCGGAATTTTGACCATAGAAACTTCGCATTCGTTTCTGCGAAGTTTCTGCTTTATTGGGCAAAATGAAGCGTTTAGCACAACGGAACAAAATGGGATAAATTTTTTAGGGGCTCTTCCCAATAATTCTTCTGGCAATCCGTCCACAGATTCTTCTATAGCGGCGTCTGTCTAGAGCGTGTTTGAGAAATCAGAATTTTACAAAATCTTCGTTGTCCACTTACTCATATCCCAGACTTCGTTCACAACGTCTTTATAGAACTCCGGTTCATGGCAGATGAGCAAGACACTTCCCCGGTAGTCAAGTAAGGCACGTTTTAATTCCTCTTTTGCATCAACATCAAGATGGTTTGTAGGCTCATCTAACAAAAGTACATTCGTATCTTTATTGATGAGTTTACAGAGTCTGACTTTTGCCTGTTCTCCTCCACTCAATACGCGAACTTTGCTTTCAATATGCTTTGTGGTAAGTCCACATTTTGCGAGGGCAGAACGTACTTCATACTGAGTAAATCCCGGGAATTCTTCCCAGATTTCTTCGATACAGCTATTGGGATTCTCGCCTTTTACTTCCTGTTCAAAGTAGCCAATCTGAAGATTTTCTCCCTGCTCACAACTTCCGGAAAGTGGTGGGATTATTCCTAATAAACTTTTTAAGAGTGTTGTTTTTCCGATACCATTTGTTCCGATGAGGGCGATTTTCTGTCCTCTTTCCATATAGAAGTCTAATGGCTTGGATAATGGCTCATTGTAGCCGATAACAAGCTTTTTCGTTTCAAAAAGCATTTTCCCCGGTGTGCGACCATAGCGGAAATTAAATTCTGGCTTTGGTTTTTCTGCGGCTAATTCAATAAGATTCATTTTATCAAGTTTTTTCTGGCGGGACATTGCCATATTTCTTGTGGAAACACGAGCTTTATTTCTCGCAACAAAGTCTTTTAATTCATTAATTTCCTGCTGCTGACGGCGGTATGCCGCCTCAAGCTGTGCTTTTTTCACAGCATATACTTCCTGAAAATGGTCATAATCTCCGACATAACGGTTGAGTTCCTGATTCTCCATATGGTAAATGATATTTATGACTTCATTTAAAAATGGAATGTCGTGAGAGATTAAGATAAATGCGTTTTCATAGTCAAGAAGATATCTTTTAAGCCAGGCGATATGTTCCTCATCAAGATAGTTGGTAGGCTCATCTAACAAAAGAATATCTGGTTTTTCCAATAAAAGCTTTCCAAGAAGGACTTTGGTTCTCTGTCCACCACTTAAATCGGTAACGTCGCGGTCCAATCCAAGATCTAAAAGTCCTAATGCTCTCGCAACTTCCTCTACCTTTGCATCAATAGTATAAAAATCATGCAGAGTAAGCTCGTCCTGAATCACACCAAGTTCTTCCATGAGAGTTTCCATCTCTTTTTCATCGGCAGTACCGAGCATATCACAAATCTCATTCATTCGTTCTTCTTTTTGTAATAACGGATCAAAGGCAGATTTTAATGCATCCTGAATTGTCATTCCTGCCTCTAATACCGCATGCTGATCAAGATAACCGACATTTACATTTTTCGCCCACTCTACTTTTCCTTCATCCGGCATCATTTTTCCGGTAACAATACTCATAAATGTGGACTTTCCTTCGCCGTTTGCGCCAACAAGACCGATGTGCTCTCCCTTTAATAATCGGAAAGAAACATCATTAAAGATTGCTCGGTCACCAAAACCGTGGGTTAAATGTTC
>CAVCBH010000097.1:0-7782 GCA_963600375.1 bacterium
GTCAATTGCTTCTTTTATGATCTCAACGCCATAAACCTGCTTTGCCTTCTGTGCAAGGAAAAGGGAAATGGTTCCGATTCCACAGTACAGATCCCACACAAGTTCCTGTCCTTTCAGCTCTGCATACTCCAAAGCTTTTGAGTAAAGAACCTTTGTCTGCTGTGGGTTTACCTGATAGAAAGACAGCGCTCCAATCTGATATTTAATATTACCGATATAATCTTCAATATAATCTTGTCCCCACACTGTCTGACACTGTAACCCAAGAATTTTATTTGTCTTATCGGTATTGGTATTCACAATGATACTTGTCATACCGTCGATTGTTTTTAAATCATCTACAAGTTTATCGATATGTTTTAACTGCTTTTTTGTACCATTTACGATGAGGCATACCATAATCTCTCCAGTGGTAAATCCTACACGGGTCAAAATATGACGCACCAGTCCACTATGATTTTTCTCATCATATGCAGAAATCTTATTCTCCCTCATATAATTAAGAACCTTCTCAACGATCGTATGGGTTACTTCTGCCTGGATTGCACAGTTTGTATTAGCTACGATAGAATGGGTTCTTCCAGCATAAAATCCGGCAACCAGATTCCCCTCTTTGTCATATCCGACAGGAAACTGCGCCTTATTACGATAATGCCAGGGATCTTTCATACCGTAGATCGGCTCCATTTTCTGATGAATTTCTTCCTTTTCAAAGCCACCAATTCTGGTAAGACAGCCTTCTACAAGGCTCCTTTTAAAGTCAAGCTGCTTCTCATAAGAAATCTGCTGTAACTTACAGCCACCGCATTGCCTTGCAACCGGACATGGTGGTATTACCCTGTCTTTTGACGGAGTTACAATCTCCACGAGACGGGCATACCCATAATTCTTTTTTAACTTCGTTATAGAAACTCTCACTTCATCACCAATTACCGTATCTTTAACAAAGAAGGGAAAGCCCTGATATTTTCCAAGACCTTCCCCTTCTTTTGTAAAATCTTCGATTGTAAGTGAAACTTCCTGATTCTTTTTTAAATTCAAGTTCTGTCCTGATTTCACTTTATTATTCAATCCTTTTCTCCTAAATGACTTGTCGCTCTGATATTACTTTCGAACAATTTATTGTAGCCTTTCCACTCGCCACTCTGACGGTTCTCTTCTGCAAGCGCTTCAATAAATGTTTCCATCTTCGCATCGGTATTGTCCGCAAAGTTAAGTGCTAATGCCTCAATTAATGCCGGCTTCTTAGGGGAACCGTACTCTAACTCACCGTGATGTGCTAAAATACAGTGTTTTAATTCATTCGCCAGCTTTGGTGGAAAGCCATTAATTCCTCTGATCTTCTCATCGATCATCATCGTTCCCATCACGATATGTCCGACTAACTGTCCAACGTCTGTATAATCATTCTCTGGAAAATCAGAAAGCTCATCAATCTTTCCAATATCATGACAGATTGCTGCTGTGATAAGCAGATCTCTGTTTAAAATTGGGTACTGCGTACAGTAAAAATCACACAGTTTTGTTACACTTAATGTATGTTCTAACAATCCACCCATAAAGCCATGATGTACTCTCTTTGCCGCAGAATGTGCCTTGAATCTGGTCGCGAATTCTTTATCTCCAAAAAAAGCAACTAAAAGCTGTCTTAAATAAATGTTCTGTATATGGTTCACATAAGAAGATAATTCCTTAAACATACCATCAATACTCTTCGTGGAGCATGGAATGTAATCTTCCATTGCAAATTCACCTTCTCTGGCTTTTCTAAGTCTTCTTACATTAAGCTGAAGGTTGCCCTGGAAACTGGTGACATTCCCATCAACACGGATATAATCCATCTGTTCAAAATTCTCGATTCCATTATTCAAATCCCAGATCTTCGTATCGATCACACCTGTCTTATCCTGTAAGATCATGGAATAGTAAGTCTTTCCTGCTTTTGTCTTTGCAATATTCTTCACTTTACAAAGGTACACATCAGAGACATTATCTCCTTCTCTGAATTCATTAATATAACGCATATACGTTTCCTTTCTAGTTCATCTCTTTAATTACTTCACATATTATAGCCTAAATTTAGTAGGCTGACAACCAAGAAAATGCTCTGTTTTGCAGATTTTTCCGCATTTTTAAAGGCTTTGCGCCCCTCTTCATTGACAAATGAAGTATTTCATGTCACAATTACTTTTGCATTAAAATTCTACATATTTTTTTGAAAGATATACTATTTCATGTGCTTTCAGAAGAATACTGCATAAGCAGGTATAATTTTTTCACATAAATCAAGGAAAGGAATAGTCCGGCACAGTATCGGACTGTAGGTAAGCATTATGATCAGAAAACACATTATTGCACACGGCCGCGTACAAGGCGTTGGTCTTCGCTTCACAGTAACCGGTTTTGCAAAAAAGTACAATGTGACAGGTTGGGTTCGTAATCTCTATGATGGTACGGTAGAGATGGAAGTCCAGGGGCCAGACCACCGTGTGGATCTCTTTTTACAGGAGTTATCCTCTGATCAGCCAGGTAGAAATCGCTTTATTCGCATTGACAAATTGGACATTACAAATATTCCTTCTGTAAATGTAGCTGATGAAAGGGGCTTCCGAGCTCGCTACTAACAGATTAATCTAATATTATCAATATATGAAAATCTTATTCAATCATAATTTATGCAGTAAAACTATATACAAAATACAAGCCTATATACTATCTGGCTTATTTTCCTTTATATAGCTCTGTAATACGTTCTCCTGCGTAATATAATAAGCATTTTTCAGACACGCTCTGGCACAATTAAGATGTACTTAAGATTGAACTTAAATTTTTGAGAGGATTTTATTTATGAATACAAAGGCACTAATCACATTAGAATATGATAAAATCATTAAAAAGCTGGAGACATTTGCTTCTTCGACGATGGGAAAGGCACTCTGCAAAGACTTGCTTCCTTCCTCTGACTACGAAGAGATCCTGTCAGCACAGACTGAAACAAAAGATGCACTGACCCGGCTTTATAAGACGGGTTATCTTTCTTTTCAGGGACTTTCTGATATCCGTCCACATTTAAGATTATTAGAAATTGATTCTACATTGAATACAAAGGAGCTTCTTGACATTGCCCGTCTTCTTTCTATTACAGCACAGGCTGTAGAATATGGTGATACCGAAGATGACGTGATGGCATATGACTCCTTAAACAGTTATTTTGGAGAACTTGATCCATTGGAATTCCTTTATCAGCGAATTACACAGTGTATTTTATCTGAAGATGAAATCAGCGATGAGGCTTCTTCCGCATTAAAAGATATTCGCCGCGAAATCAAGCAGACAAATATCTCCATCCACAACAAGCTGACTTCCGTTATCAACTCACAAAATAATAAGACCATGCTTCAGGACGCACTGATCACTGTCCGTAACGGTCGTTACTGTGTTCCAGTAAAGACAGAATACCGCAACGCCTTTCCGGGTATGATTCACGATCAGTCCTCCTCCGGTTCCACACTTTTCATTGAGCCGATGGCGGTTGTCCAGTTAAATAACCATTTGAAGGAATTAGATATTAAAGAAAAAATGGAAATCGAAAAGATTCTCCAGTCTCTAAGTGCACAGGCCGCTTCCTGCAACCGTGAATTAGAGGAGAACCAGAAGATTCTTACCAAACTTGATTTCATTTTCGCAAAGGCAAAATATGCAAAAGAATATCAGGGCACAGAACCTATTTTCAATACAGACGGAATCGTAGATATTAAGCAGGGCCGTCATCCATTACTTGATTCAAAAAAAGTCGTTCCGATTCACATTTACATTGGAGAGGACTTTAACATGCTTCTGCTTACCGGACCAAACACTGGTGGTAAGACCGTTTCCTTAAAAACCGTCGGTCTTTTCCAGCTTATGGGACAGGCAGGACTTCATATTCCTGCATTTCAGGGTTCCCGTCTTGCTGTATTTTCTGATATTTTTGCCGATATCGGTGATGAGCAGAGTATTGAGATGAACTTATCCACATTTTCTTCTCACATGACGAATCTTGTCCACATTTTAAACGAAGCTGACCCCAATTCTCTCGTTTTACTTGACGAATTATGTGGAGGAACTGACCCAACAGAAGGTGCAGCACTTGCGATTGCTATCTTAGATGACCTGCACACCGGAAAGATTCGCACCATTGCAACAACTCATTATGCCGAACTGAAAATGTACGCAATGGACACCCCTGGCGTAGAAAATGCCTGCTGTGAATTTGACCTTGAAACACTTTCTCCAACGTACCGTCTCTTAATCGGTATCCCTGGAAAAAGCAATGCATTCTCCATCAGTGAACGCCTCGGCCTGCCAGATTACATCATTGAACAGGCGCGTTCTCAAATTGATGCGACTGCCATTGACTTTGAAAATATGCTCTCAGAATTAGAGAAAAATAAAGCTGAGATTGAAAAAGAACAGTCCGAACTTTACAAGACAAAGCAGGAAATCGAGAACTTAAAGAACAGCCTGAAAGAAAAGCAGGATGACATCAAAGAAAAACGGGATAAAATGCTTCGTGATGCCCGCGAGGAAGCCCGAAATATTCTCGAAGAGGCTAAGGAAGTTGCCGATGAATCTATCCGTAAATATCACGCATGGGGACAGCATCCAAAACAGAATAACATGAAGAAAATGGAAGCACAGAGAAGTGATCTTCGTGGCCGTATGAGTAAGCTTGATAAAAAGCTCGCTTACAAAGCCAGGAAGTCTTCTAACATCTCCGATCCTTCCGACTTCAAAGTTGGAGATTCTGTATTTGTAACGACACTTTCCTTAAACGGAACAGTTAAAGAAGCAGCTAATAAGGACGGCGACCTTGTAATACAGATGGGATTCTTAAGTTCCGTAGTAAACTACAAGAACTTAGAGCTTCTCGCCCCTGAGAAAGCTCCGAAACCACAGCATCAGCCAAAGGACCGCTACAGTATTAATAAAGCAGCAACGATCAATCCGGAAATCAATCTCCTCGGAAATACCGTGGATGAAGCAATCTCCCGTCTTGAAAAATATCTGGATGACGCTATGATCGCAGGACTTACTTCTGTCCGGGTTGTTCATGGAAAGGGAACTGGAGCTTTACGAAAGGGCATCCATGAGTATCTTCGTAAACTGAAGTTCGTCAAATCTTATAAACTTGCAGAATTTGGCGAAGGAGATGCCGGCGTAACAATTGTTACTTTTAAGTAACTGCTGGAGCGTGTTTGAAAGAGACCATAGCCTATATTTGTGAGCCTTTTAGCGAACATTCAATCCACCGTGACAGAGTCACAAATATAGGCTATGGTCTCTTTGGGTGAGCGTCTTTCTTGCCTGTGGCAACCCAGAATTACCACTCGTACTTATGTAGCTGGCCTTCAAGCTCAAGTTCTTTGAATCCCTGCTGTCTCAGTGCCTCATACAGCACGATCGCAACAGAGTTTCCAAGATTCAATGAGCGAATATCCTCCAGCATCGGAATACGAACGGAAGTCTCCTTATGTTCAAGCAGGATTTCTTCCGGGATTCCGGCGCTTTCTTTTCCAAACATGATGTAGCAGCCATCTTCATATTCTACGTCTGTGTATGTCTGCTTTGACTTTGTGGTTGCCATATAAATTTTTGCTCCTGGATTCTTTGCAAGGAAGTCCTCGAAGTTTACGTAAGTACGGACATCTAATTTATCCCAGTAGTCAAGTCCGGCACGTTTAAGCATTTTGTCGTTGATTTTGAAGCCAAGTGGCTCGATCAAGTGAAGAACGCTTCCCGTTGCCACGCAGGTTCTTCCAATATTTCCGGTGTTCGCCGGCATTTCCGGCTCGTGTAATACGATGTTTACCATAATCTATTCTCCTTTTTCTCTGCGTAATCTTTCAACAAAATTAGCCAGGCGTCCCAATGCTTCTTTTAATTCTTCAATAGAGTAAGCATAGGATACTCGAAGGAATCCTTCGCCACAATCTCCAAACGCTGTTCCTGGAATGACAGCTACTTTTTCTTCGTGTAAGAAGCGATTTGCAAATTCATCGGAGGTCATACCGAATTCTTTGATACATGGGAACATGTAGAATGCGCCTTCTGGTTCAAAACATCTTAATCCCATTTGAGAGAAAAGTTCTAAGACAAAACGGCGGCGCTGATCGTATGCGGTTCTCATGATCTGCACATCTTCCTCTCCGTTTGTCATTGCCTCGATTGCTGCGTACTGGCTTGTTGTAGGTGCTGTCATAATCGCAAACTGGTGAATTTTCAATATTTGCTGCATGATAAGTTCCGGGCCTGTGGCAAATCCCATTCTCCATCCGGTCATGGCAAAAGACTTACTGAATCCATTGATGATAATCGTTCTGTCTCGCATTCCCGGAAGAGATGCGATGGAACAGTGATCCTGTCCATAAGTAAGTTCTGCATAAATTTCATCAGAAATGACATACAAATCCCTTTCCTTTACGATTTCGGCAATTGGCTCTAAGTCTTCACGGGTCATAATCGCACCAGTCGGATTGTTTGGATAGGATAAAATTAAAATCTTTGTCTTATCGGTGATAGCTGCAAGTAATTCTTCCGGCTGTAATTTAAACTGATTCTCTTCTTTTAAATCAATCGTTACAGGCACACCATCTGCTAACTTCACACATGGAAGATAGGATACAAATGCTGGTTCTGGCAAAATAACTTCGTCTCCTGGATTAATCATCGCACGAAGGGCAAGATCAATCCCCTCGCTTCCTCCAACTGTCACAACAATTTCGTGGACAGGGTCATAAGTAAGTTCATATTTGCGGTACATATAGTGTGCGATTGCTTTTCGAAGTTCTAAAAGTCCGGCATTAGATGTGTAGAAAGTGCGACCTTTTTCTAAGGAATAAATACCTTCTTCACGGATATGCCACGGAGTATCAAAATCCGGCTCTCCTACGCCAAGAGAAATCGCCTCTGGCATTTCCTGTACTAAATCAAAAAATTTACGGATTCCCGAAGGTTTCATCTGTACTACTTTATCGGATAAAGGATTTCTCATGGTGTCACCTTCATTCTGTTTGATGGTTCTTTATCAATAAGAATCATTCCATGATCTTTATACTTTTTCAGGACAAAATGTGTTGCTGTACCGGCAACTGCCTCTAAAGTAGAAAGCTTTGTGGATACAAACATGGATACTTCTTTTAAAGTTTTTCCCTCTAAAAAGATGGCAAAATCAAATGCTCCTGACATCAGGTAAATAGACTTTACTTCCGGATAATTTGTGATTCGCTCTGCCAGTTTTTCAAAGCCCTGTCCTCTTTGTGGAGTAACGCGCACTTCGATAAATGCGGTTACTTTTTCTGTGTCGGTCTTGTCCCAGTTGATAAGGGTAGGGTATCCACAGATGATTCCCTCATTCTCCATTTTTTCGATTTCTTCTAACACGACACTCTCGTCTGTTCCAAGCATGATTGCCAGATCGTGCAGATCTATTCTGCTGTTATTTTCCAGCATTCGTAAAATTTCATTACGCATGATATCTCTCCTTTATATTTATTCTATTTTGCTTTTTATTTTATCAATTATTTAATTTTCCCTGCAAAATATATCCTGATATTTCTTTTGCCACCACTCATATTTTTGCCAGTACATAATGTATTATTTTACTGATATTTAAATTGATAGCAATCCCGTAAAACAAATCTTTTTTCTAATATAAGACCACTTTACATTTTGGAAAATAAAAGTTTTGTCTAGAGCGTGTCTGAAAAATGCTTTCTGCAAGATGTGCATCACAATTTGCGG
>CAVCBH010000098.1:0-18268 GCA_963600375.1 bacterium
AGGTACTTCTGAAGTACAGATGATGGTTATCTCTGGATGGATGGGTGTTAAATAATTAAGGAGTTGAGCAGCATGGATATGAAATTACCTTTTTCAACCACAGGTATGATGCTGCATCTGGATGATTCGATGGACTATGAGGTTTTATCCTCATCCATCGAGTCCATGCCAAAGAGCAATAAGACAG
This sequence comes from bacterium, assembly GCA_963600375.1. Lineage (GTDB taxonomy): Bacteria > Bacillota > Clostridia > Lachnospirales > Lachnospiraceae > Anaerobutyricum. The sequence continues at coordinate 188 of CAVCBH010000098.1, forward strand.
AAGACGAGATCGTTCTTGATGCAATGGCACATCCAATTGGTTCTCCAAAGCTTTCCGAGCTTGCAAAAGGAAAAGAAAACGTAGTAATTATTTGTTCTGACCACACAAGACCTGTTCCAAGTAAGCATATCATTCCGTTTATGCTGAAGGAAATCAGAGAAGGGAATCCAGATGCAAAGATTACCCTTTTGATCGCAACAGGGTTCCACAGAGCAACAACAAGAGAAGAGTTAGTTGGCAAGTTTGGCGAGGAAATCGTAGATAATGAGCATATTGCGATTCATGACAGCCAGGACATGGATGCGATGGAAAACATCGGAACACTTCCATCAGGCGCACCATTGTTAATTAACAAGATTGCTGCAAATGCAGACCTTCTCGTGAGTGAAGGGTTTATCGAAACCCATTTCTTTGCAGGCTTCTCAGGCGGAAGAAAGAGCGTTCTGCCAGGAGTATCCAGCAAAGTAACGGTGCTCGGAAATCACTGTTCAAAATTCATTGATTCTCCATACAGTAGAACAGGAATTTTAGAGGGTAATCCGATTCACAAAGATATGATCGCTGCCAGTAAAATGGCACATCAGAAATATATCGTTAATGTTATTATTGATGCAGACAAGAAAGTGGTACACGCCGTTGCGGGCGATGCAATAGAAGCCCATGCCGCAGGTTGTAAATTCCTGCAGGATTATTGCCAGGTGGTTCCTGAAAAAGCCGCAGACATCGCTATTTCTACCAACGGCGGATATCCGCTTGACCAGAATATGTATCAGTCCGTAAAGGGAATGACTGCTGCAGAGGCCGCAGCCAAAGATGATGGTATTCTTATTATGGTTTCCAATTGTGGGGATGGCCATGGAGGAGAAGGCTTCTACGAAGCATTGAAAAACTGCTCCAGTCCGGCTGATCTCATGGCAGAAATCTTAAAAGTTCCACAGGATCAGACAAAACCGGATCAGTGGGAATACCAGATACAGTGTCGTATTATAATGCAGCATAAAGTTATCTATGTTATGTGCGAAGAATATCGTAAAATGGCACAGGAAATGGGATTTATGGTTGCAAACGACGTAAACGAAGCCTTAGAAATGGCCATAAAAGAAAAGGGAAAAGATGCCCACATTTCAATTATTCCGGATGGTGTTTCTGTGATGGTGAAAAAACCGGAAAGTTAAAGTTTGTTTAAAAAATACTTTTAGACAATTTACAAGTCAAAATCTGTTTGCTTAATGTGAAATTCATTTTTCGCATTTTGTAGGTGGACCTGCAAATGAGCAGCAGGTCCGCCATTTTTTTTTGCCTCCTTGAAGTTTTTCGCTTGCAAAAAGAGAGAGAATCCTATAAAATAAACACTTAGATATAAAGAATGATAAAATTGTGACAAGGAGGCGGCAGGACAATGAATGAATTTACAGACTTTAACACTTACAAAATGAAAAATCAAAAGACATATCAGTATGTGTTCGATTATTTTTCTGAGCAGATTTTATCCGGTGAATTAAAAATAAATGATAAGATTTTACCAGAAAGAGAAATAGCAGAGAAATTAGATGTAAGTCGTAATTCCATTCGTGAAGTAATGCATATGTTAGAGATTAACGGTCTGCTTGACTGCCGGCAGGGAAGTGGGAATTATATCCGCTGTAATCCACAGGACTACATGGTAAAGTTTATGAACATGGTTATGTCACTTCAAAACATTGAATACACAGAAGTATATGATATCCGTATGGGATATGAGACAGTAGCACTGCGACTTGCAATCAAATATGCGACAGAAGAAGAAATAGAAGAAATGCATCAGATCTTAATTAAGATGGATGAGATTAAAGATCCTAAAGAAAGCGGTAAGCTTGATACGCAATTCCATAATAAGCTCATCGAAGCATCCCACAACCGCATGATCGTATTATATACTTCTATGATCGCAGAATTAATAAACCAGTTTATCACAGATTTCCGTGTACGTATCATGGCAGATCAAAGACGGGCAGAAGTATTACGACGCACTCACTGGAATATTTACGATTCCTTAGTAGCAAAAGACTTTGCCGCAGGAAGCTTTGCGATGCAGCGACACTTTGACGTAGTAGGAGAACAACTTGAACGACTACAACAACAAATGGAAAATGAAAAATAAAAACTCCTGTTTGTTTCCTGTTCATCTTTTTCGATGTTTCTGAAACAAACGGGAGTTTTTTCTTGGTTTTTATAACAAAAAAGTATCTGCTGAATTTTTGAATATATTTTGTCGGAGCATTTTCAAAAATATTCTAATCTATTTTGCTTCAGAGATATTTTATAACAATTCAGACAAGCCATTTTTTGTTAGTTTGCTCGATGAAGAAGCAAATACTTCTGCCTTGTAGCCATACCGCCCCGAATATGCCTCTCCGACTTATTAATATCTAAAATATCACGAACTTCCTCCGCCAGATGATGATCAATCTGCGGCAGTCTCTCTGTTAAATCTTTATGTACTGTTGATTTACTAACTCCAAACTTCGTAGCCGTCTTCCTCACCGTCGCCTTTGAGCCAATAATGTACTTTCCAACCTCAATAGCACGTAATTCGATATAATCCCTCATTATAAAATTCCTATCTTAAATCATTTTTTACATCCTATGAGAAAAGTTCTAAAGACATGCCAAAAAGATATGACTCCTTCCGAGACAGCAGAGAGAGGATTCAGTTCCCAAATCTCCCCCACGTCTGTCGCCAACTCAAACCCAGACGCAAAAAAACACCGTTCTGATGGCTGATTGGAAACGGTGTTCTTGCGAGCAGTCACATTGAAGGAGGAGGAGTGACTGCTCTAATTGGATAATTTAATTGAATAGTTGAGACGAGATGAAATCGTATCACTCATCTTGACTTTAGTATACCAATTTCCCCATGGATTGTCTATGCATGAGTTTGACAAGAATAACCGTCTTTTTTCGTCTTTTCTTGGCATTGTGAATAAATGAAATGCTATTGCATTGACAGGAGGACAATTGTTATAAGCAAAATAGCTAATTGTTCCCAAAAACAAACAAGAAACAACGGGTAAAAGACGTATAAGAGATGCCCCAAAAAGAAAAAGAAAGTGTTTTACTGTTGTTTTTTTTTTGCTACAATGAAAACAATAGAGCAGGGAAAAGAGAATATAGATAATAAAAAGGGCTGTGTTAGATTACGATGACTGTAAAAATAAGACTGAAAATAAGGGAGAACATCAATTGAACAGGCTAATAAAAAGGGAAAGAATATTTGACAATATTGTAGCAGTTTCTGGCACAAAAAAGGAAGCGGTAAGAACGATAAGCAGACTTTGTGCAAACCAGACTACGCTAGATGCGGCACAGTTAGAGGAAGCATTTTGGAAGAGAGAAGAGTGGGATTCAACAGGATGTGGAGAGGGGATTGCCATTCCTCATGCGATTATAAAAGAAGTGAATGCGGTACAGTTATTTATTGTCCGGTTTCGATATCCGATTGAGTGGGATGCATTTGATAACAGGAAAGTAGATGTTGCTTTTGCGATTATTGCACCAGAAGAAAAAGGACAGGAAAAGTATCTGGCATTTTTAGCGCATCTTGCCCGGAAACTTGTAGATGAGAGATTTGTTGCAGCTTTTCGCAGCTGCCGGAGTGCAGAGGCACTCTATCAGTATATGATAAAAGAGATGGAATGATTTTTGGAATATGAAATAATCTTCTATTCCAGAAGAATAGAGCGTAATATCAGCTGATGAGCAATATACAGAGGAAAGATATGAAAATAGTTGGAGTGACCAAATGTCCGACAGGGATTGCACATACCTATATGGCAGCGGCACGTATAGAAAAAGAATGTGAAAAACGTGGGTATGAGGTAAAGGTAGAAACACAGGGTTCACAGGGAACGGAGAATATACTTACCAGGAGGGAAATTGCAAAAGCAGACTATGTGATTATAGCTGCAGATGTGGTGATTGAGGAGCCGGAACGCTTTTATGGTAAACGAGTATTAAAAACGAGAATTAAACCGTTGTTGAAGAATACAGAGGGAACTTTTGAACGGTTAGAAAAAGACAGTTTTATTATGGGAAGGACTATCTTTCAAAGTGAAAAGAATCAAGAGGAAAATAAAAACTCTCAAAATCAGGTTATAGAAAATTTTAAAAATAGAAGCGTGGAAGACAGGAATGTCGCAAATGGGGAGACAGGAAATGCAGATGCGCTAAATAAAAATATAACAGACAAAAATACAATAAATAAAAAGATAGTAGCCTTAAGTATGCCAAAAAGTCAAAAAGTTGAAAATATAGTCGGAAAGGGTTACAGGGAAGATTTAAAAGATAAAGAAGGAATGGCAAGTCAGAATAATTTTGAGGACAGCAACAAATCATCAAAATTAAAAAAAGAGAAAAAGCAGGAAAAAGAGCCAAAGGAATCAGTAGATATTATAGGGCAGCTTATGAACGGAGCTTCCTATATGATACCATTTGTTGTTGTGGGAGGCTTGTTCATATCTTTGTCTTTATCAATGGGAGCACAGACTTCTGCGGATGGAACAGTTATTTATATCGGATTATGGGATAAAGTACACGCCATTGGTAATCTTGCATTTACGCTGATGTATCCGATTCTTGCAGGTTTTATTGCTTTTTCTATTGCCGGAAGAGCAACACTTGCCCCGGCAATGATTGGGGCAATGGTCGCAATGGACGGGGAGATTCTTGGAACAAAAGCCGGAACAGGATTTATCGGCTGTATTATTGTCGGTTATCTCATCGGCTATCTTGTAAAATGGATGAACAGTTGGAATGTTGCGAAAGAGTTTAAACCGATGATGCCAATATTTATTATTCCGCTTACCGGGGTTGCAGTCGTAGCGGCATTGTTTATATTTGTGCTTGGAAAGCCGGTTGCGCTGACTATGGAAATATTAAATACGTTATTGGTGGAACTTGCAAAGAATCCTTCAAGTGCAGTTATTTTGGGACTGGTACTTGGTGCAATGGTTGGCGTAGATATGGGAGGTCCAATTAATAAAGTTGCTTTTTTCTTTGGTGTGACATCGATCGCACAGGGAAATTTTCAAATTATGGGAATTGTATCGACATCTATTGCCGTAGCCCCACTTTCTATGGGAATTGCAGCGCTTATCGGAAAGGAAAAGTTCACACAGGAAGAAAAGAGTGCAGGTATATATACAGTCTTTATGGGAATCATAGGAATCAGTGAGGGAGCGATTCCGTTTGCGGCATCAGATCCCGGACATGTTCTGCCAGCAGTTATCGCAGGTTCTGCATTTACCGGAGCGGCTGCCGCTGTGTGTGGAGTGACTTCTGCGGTACCACATGGAGGACTGGTTGTTGCCTTATTTAAAGCGACAAATTATATGTCGTTATATTTTCTTTGTGTATTGGCTGGGACAGCACTTTCTGTTGCAATTGTATTGGCTTTTAAAAAGAAACAGGCGAAAGAAAGAGAAGATTAAGAAAAGACATTTAGAGAATTAAGTGGGAGTTCTTAGTAATTCAATTGCCGAGTACTTCACAATAGCAAAATGAAAAAATCGAGATAAAATACAAAGCAAGAAAGGAAAATAAGAAAAAAATAGATAAAACCCCAATAAATAGGAAGCAACAGTACAAAGTTGACATTTTTTTTAAAAAATACCCTTCACATATTGAAATTGCAAGAGAAATGAAATAAAATCTTAAGTTAAGCACATCTTTTGTTCAAAAATAAGTCAAACTATGAGTTTTACATTTTTGAATAATTTGATAGAATTTTGATGAGTGAGGAGTGGGTTGTAAACATGAGATTCACAAGACGGGATATGAAGATGATAGAGTACTTGAGAGATTATGAAGAAGTCGAACTTAAGGCTATGTCGGAGTACCTGGAAGTATCTGTAAAGACTCTGAAGAATCAGTTAAAGGACTTATCCGGGACACTGAAGGAATTTGGAGTGGATGTCCAGTTTGTTTCGAGTAATCAGATACTCGTAAAGGGGCATGAGAAGTTTGCGGAAGTGATGAGTGTCAGCATCCCTCGCTTTGAGATGGAATTTGAGAGAAGATTTCTCTTGCTTCTTGTACTTCATGATAATTTTCTTACCATACAGGAGATTGCAGATGAGCTTTTAGTAAGTAAGTCTTACGCAGAGAAACATTTAGCAGCGATCATGAAGAAGTATCCGGAAGATATTCAGGCACAGCGGCATTATGGCATCCGCTATGCATCCTCCCAGAATAAAAGAAGAGAGGTATTTGTAAAGATACTTTTTCCATATTTATTCGGGGAAGATTACATCGTAGCTTTAGAGCAGTTTGACAGTCTCCATTTTCCACTGTTTCATTATTTTACAAAGGAGCAGATGTTAAGGACAAGAGAAGCAGTTCAGGCGTTGCAGAGACTGGAGTGGTTTCAGCTTACAGATGAATCGCTGCAGCAGCTTTTCCTTTATATTTTGTTTCTCACGCGTCATGCGGACAGTGAGAATACAGAAAAACCAGTTGCTGTACAGGAAGATTTTATTAATACGCAGGAATTTGACGGATTATATGAATGGATACCAGGCTGGTGTCAGGAATTTCGTTTGCCAGATTCCAAAGAAGAACTGCGGTATATGTACACATTACTATTATCGCTTCGTAAACAGAAAATCGCCTGTCAGGATCAGATAATGGATAAGATGCGGCATCCGATCAAAGAGATTCTAAAAGGGATCAAGGAAAGACTCAGTGCGGATTTCAGCGAAGATGAAGATTTGATCGAGGGGTTATCCTCTCACATTTATACGACTATTCTTCGAGGAGATCATTTAGATGTTGAGACAGATGAATATATGTTAAAGTCCATGAAACGTCAGTATCCTTTTGGATTCGAGATGGCGGCCATTGCGGCAGATTACATAGCAGATATGTATAATCTGTCCATGAAAGAGAATGACCTTATTTATCTGGCCATTCATTTTCAGGCGGCGATAGAGCGAATGAAGGATGCAGGTGAGAAGACGAAGATTATTATTGTCTGTCATTTTGGTGTGGCAGCGGCCAAAATTATCCGCTCTAAAATCGAGAGAAAGCTTGTCGGTGTGGAAGTTACAGGAATGTATTCCCTGCAGGAATTTAAGCAGCTTAAGAATCCAGACTGTGACTGCATTGTGACAACTGAGCGTATTCTCAGAGCTGAGTTTCCGATTATCTACATTTCAATGGCTCTTCCAGAGCGTGAGATGCAAAAGATTAAGGAAGGAATTAAAGAAATTCAGGTAAACCATTTATTGGAATTAAATATATTAGAAGCAATTATTCTTCCGATTGAGGAAAAGTATATGGAATCGGCAGTAAAAGCGATGGTACAACCACTTTTAGAAGAAGATTTTGTAACAGAAGAATATTTGCAGTCTGTTCTTGAAAGAGAAGAGATGTCTTCTACAAGTCTTAATCACATTGCCCTGCCACACGGGAATCCGGCGATGGTACAGAATACAAGACTTGTTATTGGAAGAATGAATCATTCGATTTTGTGGGATGATTCAAAAGTAAGCTGTGCATTTTTGTTTGCGGTATCCTCAGAGATGCTAAAAGAAAAACCGATGCTCTTTAATACATTTTACCGGACAATGGCAGATCCGGAAGTAGAAGAAAGTATCAAAAAACTTCAGATGGAAAAGAATCTTCCAGATGAGGTTTTCAGACAAAAGCTGTTTCAAATATTGAGATAGAGTAACTAATAATTTCTAACAGGAGAGGAAAGGATGTGAAGTTAACATGGTAGGAATTATTCTCGCAACACATGGCAATTTTGCGACCGGTATCCAGCAGTCAGCTTCCATGATTTTTGGTGAACAGCCAAACGTGGCAGCCGTAACACTGCAGCCTAACGAAGGACCGGATGATGTGAGAAAGAAAATGGAAGAAGCAGTTGCATCTTTCGAAGACCCGGACCAGGTGTTAATTCTCGTTGATTTATGGGGAGGTACTCCATTTAATCAGGCAAATGGACTGATTGCCGGTCACGAGGATACATGGGCAATTGTTGCTGGTCTTAACCTGCCAATGCTCATTGACGCTTACGCTTCCCGTATGATGATGGATACAGCACATGAACTTGCTGTTCAGATTTCCGGAAGTGCAAAAGAAGGCGTTAAGATTTACCCAGAAAGCTTAGAGCCAAAGGAAGAGAAAAAGGTAGCAGCTACTTCCGATGGACAGCCAAGGGGAGCATTACCAGAAGGAACTGTAGTAGGAGATGGAAAGATCAAATATGTGCTTGCACGTATCGACTCCCGTCTGCTCCATGGACAGGTAGCAACAGCATGGACAAAGACTACAGGGCCAAACAGAATTATCGTTGTATCTGACGGTGTAGCACACGATGATCTTCGTAAGAGCATGATTCGTGAAGCAGCGCCTCCAGGGGTAAAAGCTAACGTAGTTCCAATCAGCAAGATGATCCAGGTAGCAAAGGATACTCGTTTTGGAAATACAAAAGCGTTATTATTATTTGAAACACCACAGGATGCTCTTGCAGCAATCAAAGGTGGAGTAGATATTAAGGAACTTAACATTGGTTCTATGGCTCACTCTGTTGGCAAGGTAGCAGTCAGCAAAGTATTATCTTTAGATGAAAAAGATATCGAGACATTCGAAGAACTTAAGAAATTAGGCGTTAAGTTTGATGTTCGTAAAGTTCCAAGTGATTCTCAGGATAACATGGATGAGATTCTTAAAAAAGCAAAAGCTGAATTAGCAAAATAGTATTTAGCAATTAATATTAGGAGGAAAAGTCATGTCAATTATTTCAATGATTTTAGTTGTTATAGTTGCCTTTCTCGCTGGTATCGAAGGTGTTGTTGATGAATTCCAGTTCCATCAGCCTTTGGTAGCATGTACATTGATTGGTCTGGTAACAGGCAATCTTGAGGCAGGTATCGTTCTTGGTGGTAGTCTTCAGATGATCGCTCTTGGATGGGCTAACATCGGAGCTGCTGTAGCACCGGATGCAGCTTTAGCATCAGTTGCATCTGCTATTATCCTTGTTCTTGGTGGACAGGGAGTAAAAGGTGTAAGTACAGCTATCGCTGTAGCTATCCCTCTTGCTGTAGCAGGTTTATTCTTAACAATGATCGTTCGTACTCTTTCTGTAGCATGTGTTCATCGTATGGACGCTGAAGCTGAAAAAGTTAACTTCAGAGGTGTAGAGTTATGGCACATCGTTGCAATCTGTTTACAGGGTCTTCGTATTGCCATCCCTGCAGCATGTCTTCTTGCCATCCCTACAGACACTGTACGTGGATTCTTAGAGTCTATGCCAGCATGGTTAACAGATGGTATGTCCATCGGTGGTGGTATGGTAGTAGCTGTTGGTTATGCAATGGTTATTAACATGATCGCAACAAAAGAAGTTTGGCCATTCTTCGCAATTGGTTTCTGTCTGGCAGCTATTTCAGACCTTACACTGATCGCTCTTGGTGCAATCGCTCTTGCAATCGCTTTCATCTACATCAACTTATCTGAAAAAGGTGGAAATGGAAACGGTGGCGGTGGAAACGTTGGTGATCCACTTGATGACATTTTGAATGATTATTAAGAAGTAAGGAGGGTATAGAAATGGCAGAAGAAAAAATTACTTTATCAAAAAAAGATCGTCGATCTGTTGCACTCCGCTCTACTTTCCTTCAGGGTTCATGGAACTATGAACGTATGCAGAACGGTGGATGGTGTTTCGCCATGATTCCGGCGATTAAGAAACTGTACACAAACAAAGAAGATCAGAAGGCAGCTTTAAAGAGACACCTTGAGTTCTTCAACACACATCCATATGTAGCCTCTCCAGTACTTGGTGTAACTCTTGCCTTAGAGGAAGAGAAAGCAAACGGTGCTCAGGTAGATGACGCAGCTATCCAGGGTGTTAAAGTAGGTATGATGGGACCTTTAGCCGGTGTTGGTGATCCAGTATTCTGGTTTACTGCTCGTCCAATGCTCGGTGCGTTAGGTGCATCCCTTGCTATGGGCGGAAGCATCTTAGGACCAATCTTATTCTTCGTATTATGGAACGTAATTCGTTGGGCATTTATGTGGTATACACAGGAATTTGGTTACCAGGCAGGTAGCAAGATTTCTGAAGACCTTTCTGGCGGACTTTTACAGAAAGTAACTAAGATCGCATCTATTCTTGGTATGTTTGTACTTGGTTCGTTGATTGAACGTTGGGTAAGTATCAACTTTACCCCAGTTGTATCTAAAGTATCATTAAGTGAAGGTGCTTACATTGACTGGAATAATCTTCCATCAGGAACAGAAGGTGTTAAAACAGCACTTTCTCAGTATGCTTCCGGATTAGCTTTAGATTCTACAAAGGTTACAACTTTACAGGACAACTTGGATTCCTTAATTCCTGGTCTTATGCCATTATTACTTACACTGTTATGTATGTGGTTACTCAAGAAGAAAGTTTCTCCTATCGTAATCATCCTTGCACTGTTCGTAGTAGGTATCTTAGGACATGTAGTAGGTATTCTGTAATTTAAGTTTGCTTAAAGTTTAAAGCGGAATAAATAATACAAAAGGGGGCTGGGCAGAAATATTTCCGATATTTTTGCGCGGCCCTTTCTGTGTTATGTATACAAAGGAGGATGCATAATGGCACAATCACTCAATACTAAAGTGGATCTGGTTATGGATGCCACTTCCTTTCACGGAATGAATAATTACGGAAAAATTATGATTGGCGACAGAGGGTTCGAATATTATAACGAAAAAAAGATGAATGACTATATCCAGATTCCATGGGAAGAGGTCGATTATGTCATAGCATCTGTTATGTTTAAGGGCAAATATATTCCTCGCTTCGCTATCCAGACAAAAAGAAGCGGAACCTTTACCTTTGCGGCAAAGAAACCAAAAGAACTTCTTCGTGCGGTAAGAAATTATGTTCCATCTGATCATATGGTTCGCTCCTTGAGCTTTTTTGATGTGTTAAAGCGTGCGTTTAAAAAGTAAAAATAATCTTTAAGTTATATTTATAGGGAAATTTATAGAAAAGAGCCGCGTTTATAAACAAAAAATTATCCAGAGCATTTTTCAAACACGCTCTAGACAAGAGAATATAGCTGAGTGTGGGTGTTTGCCGCATATATGAGGGACAGTAACTATGCGGCGAAATAGAGTGATGAAGATATGATTAAATTAAAATTAATCAACAAGATAATTAAGTGAAATAAATGCAAAATTAGCTAAAAATTAATTGATTTTTATAGAGAAAGTGCTATAATCAGTTTGAGAAACGTTATAGCTTTTATAAATATGGTTTCTAATAGTTATATTTAATAAATAAAACTATTTCTATAGATAACACTTTTCTATTCTATTTTTCTATTTCATTTAAAAGGAGAACAAAGATGGCAATTTTAAAATTAAAACCAAGCGGAAAAGATTACATCTGGGGTGGACATAAACTTGTAGACAACTACGGAAAAGAAATGACAGGCGACCGATTAGCAGAAACATGGGAATTATCCTGTCACCCAGACGGTCCAAGCTTCGTTGCCAATGGCGAAGATGCTGGCAAGACATTAAGACAGTATATTAAGGAACACGGAAAGAAAGTACTTGGAACAAACTGTGAACGTTTTGAGGACTTTCCTATTTTAACAAAATTCATCGATGCACAGGACAACCTTTCTATCCAGGTACATCCAGATAATGAGTATGCCTTAAAAAATGAAGGGCAATATGGCAAAACCGAGATGTGGTATGTAGTGGATGCAGAAGAAGGAGCATGTCTATATCACGGATTTAACAGAGAAATCAGTAAAGATGAATTTGCAAAAAGAATTGAAGAAGACACTCTTCTTGAAGTATTAAATAAGGTACCAGTCCATAAAGGAGATGTATTCTTCATTGAGGCAGGAACCATCCATGCCATCGGTAAGGGACTTATTATCGCAGAAATCCAGCAGAACTCTAACGTAACTTATCGTGTATACGATTACGGCAGAGTTGGAAAAGACGGAAAGAAGAGAGAACTTCACATCGAGAAAGCTGTTGCTGTAACAAACTGTGCACCAGCGAAAAAGGATAACAGTCATTACCCACATATCGCTGACTGCGATTACTTTACAGTAGACAAGCTCAATCTCGATGGAACAACCTTTAACAAACTTGAGGGAACTGTTTCGGAAAAATCCTTCTTAAGTATTCTCGTTTTAGGCGGCAAGGGAACTATCACCAGCAATGGCGAAAGTGTATCCTACAAAAAGGGAGATAGCATTTTCCTTACCGCAGGAAGCGGAGAGTATAGTATAGAAGGTGTGTGTGATGCACTTTTAACAACAATAAGAGAGTAGGGAATTCTGGTTTGCCGCAGGCAAGGAGACGCTCCCAAAGAGAGAAGGCACCCTATATTTGTGACTCTATCACTGTGGATTGAATGTTCGCCTCCGGGCTCACATTCAATCCGCGCTCTAAGGTCACAAATATAGGGTGCCTTCTCTCTTTGGGAGCTGTTTTTTGGCTGACTATGTGGAAGCAGAATTTTTGTTGAGAGATTTGAGGATTCCCCAGAAGGTTATGATTTTACGAAAAGTATAGAAATACTATGGTAAAGCGAAAGTATAATGCTCCAATTCACTTCATCAAATCCGCCCCTGATTTGTGGAGTGTAATATACGGAAGAGAAAAGAATTTGTAGGATTGAAACAAACAGAAGGTCCGAAGCTCATCCTATGCAAAAATGCGCCTTAGAGCAAGCTCTTAATGCGGTTGAGCATTAAGAGCGCAGTGATACGAAGCATTTTTGCATAGGATGGGCTTCGGACCTTCGTCTGTTTGCTCACATCTCTCCACAAATTTAAAATAATTTATTGACATAAAGCGCAAAAGTTGCTATACTGTAAAACATATTGAGACTGTAGGAAAATCGTTGAACAAAAGTAGTACCTTTTATCCACAGCATACCAGAGAGTCGGATCAGGTGAAAGCCGATATGTGAGGGAAAAGGGAATGGGTTTGGGAGATGCAAGGTGAATTAACAGTAGCTGATGCCGCGTCCTCGCGTTACAGGGGTAGGATATCGATGGAAGTTATAAGAGAAGACTTTTATCCGTATCGGATTTAGAGAGAATGACATAGAATTGTTTGAAAGAATCTGTATTTTATATCTTGATATTTTAGTGAAGAAGAGCTGGCAGAGTGAGATAAGATTTATGAAGAGCAGTTTTAAGTGATTAATAAGGGTGGCACCGCGGAATATTTCGTCCCTGACGTTTGTTAATGAACGTCAGGGACTTTTTAATGCCACAAAAAGCTTCCACAACATAAAAATATAAAGCAGCCTACAGAAAGAAGGGAGTACAAATGAAACGAATAAGAAGAGCATACAGTAAGACCGTGAGTCTTATTGACGAGACAGCAGTACAGATTTATCAGAGTTTTGTAGGAAAGAAAAAAGGATTTCTTCTGGAAAGTTATGATAAAAATAATGGACGTTACGTCTTTATGGGAAAGAATCCGGAGGAGATTATTAAGAGTAAAGAAAATGGACTGATTATTGAGAGAGCCGATGGAACAACAAAGGAACTCAGTGGCAATCCAGTAGACCTTTTAAAGGGATATTACAGTGATTTTGAAATCCGTAAGGATGATGAGCAGCTTGCATTTACAGGAGGTCTTGTCGGAGGTCTTGGTTATGACTTTGTAAGATATAAAGAGGAGCTGCCGGATAATAATCCAGATGAAATCGGAATCAGCACCATTTCCTTAATGCTTGTTACTGAATTTTTATCTATTGACCATTTTGCAGAGACAATGACAGCTGTTGTTGTAGATCACGATACAAAAGAGGGAAGAGAAAGAGCAACCTCCCGCTGTGAGGAAATGGTAAAGGAAGCATTTGCCAACATCCAGAAAGAAGAAAAGTCAGAATTTCTTCCGGATGGAAAGATAATAAAGCAGTCTGATACATTAGCGGAATACAGCGAAAAGGTCAACAAAATCAAACAGTATATCGTGGATGGACATGTGTTCCAGACCGTCCTTTCCCAGAGATGGACAGTTGAGACGAAGCAGAAAGGCTTTGATTTATATAAGGAACTTAGAGAGGTTAATCCTTCCCCATATATGTACTATTTTAACTTTGAAGAATTTGAAATTATCGGAAGTTCCCCGGAAATGATCGTAAAGCAGAAAGACAACAAAGTGCTGACCTGTCCGATTGCCGGAACAAGACCTCGTGGAAAAGATGATGCGGAAGACCAGAAGCTTGCAGAAAGCCTGATGAAAGACCCGAAAGAAAAAGCAGAACACGTTATGTTGGTTGACTTGGCAAGAAATGATATGGGACGAATTGCGGAGTTTGGAACAGTAAAAGTAAGAGACTTCATGCACATTCAGAAATATTCCCATGTTATGCACATCGTCTCTTTAGTAGAGGGGAGAAAAAAAGGCGAGTATCATCCACTTGACCTGGTAAATGCATTTCTTCCAGCAGGAACATTAAGCGGAGCACCAAAGGTTCGTGCGATGGAAATTATCGATGAACTTGAATCGGTAAGAAGAGGGCTTTACGGTGGAGCGATTGGTTATATTGATTTTAATGGAGATATGGATTTCTGTATCACGATTCGAACAATGATCAAAAAGGCCGACAAAGTTTATATTCAGGCAGGAGCTGGTATCGTGGCAGACAGTAATCCGGAAAGTGAGTATAACGAGTGCTGCAACAAAGTAAGAGCTCTTGCAAAAGTGTTAGTTCAGGAGGAAAACTTATGATATTACTAATTGATAATTACGATTCCTTTACTTACAACTTATATCAGTATATGGGAATTTTTGAAAAAGATATTAAAGTCGTTCGAAATGACAAAATTACAATCGAAGAAATCGAGCAGTTAAATCCAGACAAAATCGTTCTTTCACCTGGACCGAAAAGTCCAAAAGAAGCCGGCATCTGCATGGACGTTGTAAAACATTTTTACACGAAAAAGCCGATTCTTGGTATCTGTCTTGGACATCAGAGTATCGGAGCGGCATTTGGAGCCGAAATCGTTCATGCAAAAGAACTGATGCATGGAAAGCAATCATTGATTGAGCACGATGGAAAAGGCGTTTTTGAGGGAATCCCAAGTCCGGTTCATGTAGCAAGATATCATTCTCTTGCCGTAGACGAAAAAACATTACCAGACATTTTTGAAATATTGGCAAGGACAGAAGATGGAGAAATCATGGCGATGCAGCATAAAGAATATCCGTTGATCGGAATTCAGTTCCATCCGGAATCCATTTACACTGATCATGGCAAAAAGATGATAGAGAATTTCCTGAAGCTGTAATGATTAATCATGATCAAAATGATAGAGAATTTCCCAAAGTGTAATAGCTGATTATAAAAAATAATAGAAGTTTTTCTAAAGATATAATAACAGACTATGATAAACGTCATATCTAAAAATATAACAGGAATAAAAAAGAAGTATTTTACAGAAAACTTAAGAACAAAGTTTGCAGAACAGTTATTAAACTGAGAAAAAGAGGTGACACAAAACGATGATTTTAGATGTAATTGTAGAAGATAAGAAAAAGCGTTTAAAAGAACATAAAGCCCGTATCGGCGAGGAGCAAATGAAAGAGCTGGCCCTCGCTTCAGAAAGAAGAAGCATTTCCTTCTATGAAGCGTTAGCAAAGCCGGGCTTATCCATTATTGGAGAGTTTAAGAAGGCATCGCCAAGCATGGGAAAAATTGAGATGACAATGGAGCTTACTGACAGAATTGATGAATATAACGAGTCAGTTGATGCCATTTCCTGTCTGACAGAAGAAGATCATTTCCTCGGAAATACTGACTACTTTAAAGAAATCCGAAAGATTTCCCCACTGCCGATGATTCGAAAAGACTTCATCATCGACCCTTATCAGATTTACGAGGCAAAAGTAATCGGAGCAGACTGTATCCTTCTTATTGCGGCAATTCTTACTGATGAGCAGATGGAAAAATATTACAAAATAGCAACAAAACTTGGCATGGATGTATTAGTAGAAACACACGACGAAGAAGAAATGGAGCGGGCATTAAAAATCCAGCCCCAAATTATCGGCGTAAATAACCGAAACTTAAAAGACTTTACCATTTCCCTTGAAAATACAAAAAGACTTCGCCCGATGGTGCCGGAAGGAACGGTATTTGTTTCCGAAAGCGGTGTGACAACGAATGAACATATCGCATTTTTAAAAGAATGTAAAGTGGATGCGCTTTTAATTGGCGGTGCATTTATGTTATCCGAACATCCAAAGAAGCTTGCGGCAGAATGGAAGAACTTATATAACGAAAAGTAACATAATAAAAGATACGATAGCAAAAAATAAGTTTGATGACTTATGATTTGACAAGAGATAAAAAGATAGGCTGATTTAAGAAACAAGATTAACATGAAGTCTTGTAGGTTCACAAGAAATAGGAGAAATGGCAGAGAGTTTATAAGATGGATAAAAAGATAATAAATAGTCATACCCAAATTAAAATTTGCGGAATGACCTGCGAAGCGGATATCGAGGCAGTGAACACTTACCTGCCAGACTATATTGGATTTGTTTTATTCTTCCCGAAAAGTAAACGAAACATTTCGATAGAGCAGGCGAAACATTTACTTGAAAAAGTAGATGAAAAAATACAGACCGTAGCAGTCGTTGTTTCGCCGACAACAGAACAGATAAAGCAAATCGAAGAAGTTGGATTTGACTATATTCAAATTCATGGAACTGTTACAGACAAAGTATATGAGCAGTGCGGGCTTCCAATTTTAAGAGCATTTAATGTCTCTGACTTAGATAAGCTGGAGGAATATGAAGCAAAAGACAAAATAAAAGGCTACGTCTTTGACAGCAAGACACCTGGAAGCGGGAAAACATTTGACTGGAATCTGCTTGACGATATCAGACAAAGACAAAAGACAGATACATCAAAAGATGTTTCTTATAAAAAAACTAAAAAAAAGATTTTTCTTGCGGGAGGAATCGATGAGACGAATGTAAAACGGGCGATTACAGAAGTATCCCCGGATGTGATCGATTTAAGTTCCGCAGTAGAAAAAGCAAGTGAAGATGGAACTTTCCACGGAAAGGACCCGGAAAAAATAAGAACAATAGTAACAATGGTACATGATTGATGAAAGGACTTTATTATGCAGAATAAAAAATATGGTGAATACGGTGGACAATATGTAGCAGAATCTCTGATGAATGTGTTAGCGGAATTAGAGAAAGCATATAACGAGGCAATTAACGATCCCAAATTTATTGAGGAATATAACTACTATTTAAGAGAGTATGTCGGAAGAGAAACTCCTCTTTACTTCGCAGAAAAGCTTTCTAAAAAATATGGCACAAAAATTTATTTAAAACGTGAGGATTTAAACCATACCGGCGCACACAAAATCAATAACGTAATCGGACAGATTCTTTTAGCAAAACGTATGGGCAAAAAGAAAGTAATCGCAGAGACAGGAGCTGGTCAGCATGGTGTGGCAACAGCAACAGGCGCCGCCCTTTTTGATATGGAATGTACCGTATTTATGGGTGAAGAAGATATGGAACGTCAGGCATTGAATGTATTCCGTATGGAAATGCTCGGAACAAAGGTTGAATGTGTAAAGAGCGGAAGCCGTACTTTAAAAGATGCCACAAACGAGGCAATCCGTACATGGGCAAAAAATGCAGAAGATACTTTCTACATTATCGGTTCTGCCGTAGGTCCTCATCCATACCCACAGATGGTAAAAGAATTCCAGCGAGTCATCAGCGTAGAGACAAAGAAACAGATTCTTGAAAAAGAAGGAAGACTTCCAGACTGCGTACTTGCCTGCGTAGGCGGCGGTTCTAACTCCATCGGAATGTTCGCAGAATTTATTGATGAAAAAGATGTCGAATTAATCGGTGTAGAAGCAGCAGGATTTGGAATTGAGACAGGAAAACATGCCAGCGCATTTGCAGCCGGAAAAGCAGGTGTACTTCACGGAATGCGTTCTTACCTCCTCCAGAATGACGATGGAAATATCCAGATTGCAAGCTCCATCTCTGCAGGACTTGACTATCCAGGCGTTGGAC
>CAVCBH010000099.1:0-29026 GCA_963600375.1 bacterium
TTATTAGGGCTAATAGCAAACCACCACTTGAAGTGGTGGTTGCTGACTTAAATTCCTCTAATACTTTTGATATTCTCTTGTTCTTTGAATAGATAAACCATGTGTTCCGAAGTACTGGTGTTCCGTCTTTTTTTATGAGAGGGGTGAGACATAAGTCGTATTCATTCACAAAGTTATCTGGTAAAAAGCAGATGGTGTAGCCAAGTCCTTTATGAATGAGCTGCCATGCCACATCAATATAGCCAACCATCATATTTGCCGGTGTGTCTGTACCAAAGCGGTCTTTCCACCAGCCATCTAATAATTCTTTTGTGCGGTCATTCGTCTTATAGCCAATCTGCTGCATCTTTGGCAAATCTTCAAAGTCCACTGGTTCTTTTGTTACAAGACAGGCTTTATTTTGTCCGATTAATGTTCGGTTAACGACACCCTCATAATCTCCACGGATAAATCCGACATCAATAGAGTCCTCTAACATTTTCCGAAATAAAATGTTACTCTGATCACTGATGACATTAAAGTTTACATTCGGATGTTCCTGCTTATATTCGAGAAGTAAGTCTGCCAGCGTGTATTTGCCATAAGTATAGGATGCTCCGATTGTAATCTCACCTTCTAAATTCTCCTTAAATTCTTTTAACCGCTCTCTCGTATCATCAAGAAATGTAAGATAAGCCTCTGCCTGCTTCGCAAGAAATTCTCCTTCTCTTGTAAAAGTTAGTCCCTTTGGAGTACGGTTCACGATCGTCACCTGAAATTCTGCTTCCATATGCTGCAGACGTTTGGTCAGTGACGGCTGTGTGATATACAAAAGATTCGCCACTTTCGTCATATTTGGATTTCTATGTAGTTCATATAAAATTTCCCAATCTGAATCTTTCATCAGTATCCTCCTTCATATCCAATGCCTCTTAAAATTTTTCATATCTAATTTATGCTTTATACCCGTTATGTTTATATTTGTTATGCTTAATCATAAATCATTTAGCAGATACATAAATAAATACATAAATCTTGAAAATACATCAACTTATCTTTTTTGATATTTTAACATGAACCCCCTCTCGCCGCAAGGATACAGTAAGAGACAGAGAAGGCTTTTTAGGCTCTTCTCTGTCTTATTTGGGAATTATGAACTTTGGTAAAATTGCAACAGCTTTCATTCTATGTAAA
Organism: bacterium; assembly: GCA_963600375.1. Classification (GTDB taxonomy): domain Bacteria; phylum Bacillota; class Clostridia; order Lachnospirales; family Lachnospiraceae; genus Anaerobutyricum. Next base: position 1,174 of record CAVCBH010000099.1, read on the forward strand.
GGTTATAAATTTGAATGGAAACTGCAATACAATTACCATATATATTAATTAGATTGTCTTGGAATTATCTATGGCATTTTGTAATTTTTAGTTACAATGTTTTGGATTTAATTATTTGTGATATTTTTTTGTTTTATCTAAATTATATTATTTTAGAGTTACAATGTTTTTGGTTAATCTATCTGATCTTCTGAATCGTCTCTAATAAATAATCGGTGAATTCTGCAGCACTTGCATCTTCTTTCTGTGTTGTTACAACGACTTTTTTCTCTGTTACTGTACAGATTTCCATCGCATCATCAAGAAGTTTTGCGCGGTCACCATAACCGATATGCATGAGCATCTGACCAACCGCACGAATCAGACTGCTTGGGTTTGCATAGTCACCTCTTCCATGAGAGATTAAGTATGGTGCAGTTCCGTGAATGGCTTCAAATAATGCATAGTTATCTCCGATGTTAGAAGAGCAAGCGGTTCCAAGTCCACCGGAAAGTTCTGCTGCAACGTCTGTTACAATATCTCCGTATAAGTTTGGAAGTACAACAACTTCGATTCCTTCATTAAATTCTGGATCGAGCATTTTTGCACACATTGCATCAACAAGACGCTCCTGTACTTCGATTCCAGGATAGTCTTTTCCTATTTCATGTACTGTTTTTGCAAAGTTTCCATCTACTAATTTTACAATGTTTGCCTTTGTAACTACCGTTACATTTTTCTTTCCGTTGCGCTTTGCAAATTCAAATGCAGCGCGGGCGATTCTCTCACTTCCCTGTTTTGTCTGTACTTTAAAGTCAACAGCAAGATCATCATTTACCTGAATTCCTTTGTCTCCCCAGATATATTCACCCTCGATATTTTCTCTGAAGAATGTCCAGTCAATATCTTTCTCTTTGATTCGGATTGGTCTTACCGCAGCAAATAAATCAAGAGCACGGCGAAGAGCTGTGTTTGCACTTAAAAGATTTGGCAGTCCATCTCCGGCTCTTGGTGTTACCATTGGACCTTTTAAGAGAACATCACATTTCTTTACCTCTTCTAATACTTCTGCTGGAAGGCTCTCCAATTTTTCTACACGGTTTTCGATGGTCATGCCTTCGATTTCCTGAAGTTTAATCTTGCCAGATGCGATCTCCGGTGCTACGAGTTCATTTAATACACGAACGGCCTGTTTCATAAGCATTGGTCCCACACCATCACCTGGAAGAATTCCGACAACGATCGTATCTTTTGTTGCAAAATCGGTTGCTTTTTCTGCCTGTTTCATTTTTTCAATACGGGTCAGTTCATTGGTAATTAATTTGCCAAATTTATTTTCTGCATTCTGAATAAACTGTTCTTTCATAGTTTTAATTCCTTTCTGTTTTTTATCAAATCTTATTATTTATCACTTTCTTCAAGCTGTTTTTTCAGATAACGAAGCTGTCCTCCGCAAAGCACAACCTCTACCTCATTGTCAGTAAGATCAAGATTTACTTCAAAAGAGAAATCCTTTGTAACATTTTTTACAACTACTTTTCTTGTCGGAATCTGCTCTAACAGATTTTCAATGGAAAGCTTATCAAATAAATCAATCTTGTCATAATCATCCGGGTTTGCAAAAATCATTGGAATAATACCGTGATTTACAAGATTTCCTTTATGGATTCGTGCAATACTCTTTGCAATAACGCATTTTACACCAAGATACATTGGATTGATTGCCGCATGTTCTCTCGATGAACCCTGTCCATAGTTTTCACCACCGATAATAATGCTCTTGCCAAGTTCTTTTGCTCTTGCCGCAAAGTCTGGTGCATAGCGGTGATAGCAATACTGGGACATCAGTGGAATATTGGAACGCATACTGGAAAATTCTGCACTTGCCGGTGTGATATCATCGGTAGAAATGTTATTGCCACCTTTTAAACTTACTGGTGCCGTCAGGTTATTTTCCGGTACATCTGGAATTGGCAGTGGTTTGATATTTGGTCCACGAACAATCTCTACTTTCTTTGCTTCTTCTTCTGGAAGTGGCTTGATAATCATAGAATCATCTACTTCATAAGCCGCTGGTTCATGAATGTCTCCAAGAATTTTTACATTCTCTCCCATCACATCTTCTGCACTGGCAAATGTTCCAAGAATCGCAGTTGCCGCTGCGCTTTCCGGACTTACCAGATAAATCTTCGCGTTTGGATTACCGGCACGTCCCTTAAAATTACGGTTTGAAGTTCTTACGGCAATACCGTCTGTTGCTGGTGTCTGACCGATTGCACAACATGGACCGCAGGAAATCTCAAGCATACGGACGCCGGCATCTAAGAGCATCTCGATATATCCATCTCTCATTAATTCCTTGTAGGTCTGTCTGGAAGCAATTCCACAGGTACAGCTTACATTTTCATTAACATGATGTCCTTTAAATACAAGAGCTGCCTTTGCCACATCAGCATAACTTGTATTTGTACAGCTTCCAATAAATACCTGCTGTACTGGCTTCTTTTCTACATCTTTTAACGGCATAACGTTATCTGGCTGATGTGGGCAGGAAATCAATGGCTCTAACTCACTTAAGTTAATCTCGATGGTATCATCGTACTCTGCATCTTCATCTGGAAGCAATTCTGTATAAGCATCCTCTCTCTGCTGTGCTTTTAAGAACTTTCTTACCTGCTCATCTGCTGGGAAAATAGAAGAGGTTGCGCCAAGTTCTGCTCCCATGTTTGTGATAGTTGCTCTCTGTGGTACTTCTAAAGAAGCAGCACCCTCTCCTGTATATTCATATACATTTCCAAGTCCACCTTTAATGGTAACCATTTCAAGCATTTTTAAGATAACTTCTTTCGCATTTACACCTGGTTTTAAGCGTCCGGTTAATTTTACCTGAATGACTCTTGGCATTTTCAGACGCATTGGAACACCTGTCATTGCTGTTGCGACATCCATTCCTCCAACACCGATACATAACATTCCGATAGAACCACCATGTGGTGTGTGACTGTCTCCTCCCATGCTGATCTTGCCCGGTGCTCCAAATCTCGCAACATGAACCGTATGGCAGATTCCATTACCTGGTCTTGATACATGCACCCCAAAACGCTTTGCTGCTGACTGTAAATAGATATGATCATCCGGTGTCTTGTGGTCTACATAAAGAAGATTGTGATCAAGATAGCTGACACTGCACTCTGTTCTTCTTCTGTCAAGTCCGGTCGCCTCAAAGGCAAGATAGGTCATAACCGCATTAATATCATGTGTTAACGTCTGATCAACCTTAATAAATACCTCTTCACCCGGTGTCATACTTCCTGATACATAATGTGACTCAATGATTTTTCTTGTTAATGATTTACCCAAAACTCTTCCTCCTGTTCGCCTCTTTACTTTATCCGTTTGCTTTATCCGGCAAACTGTTCATAGACTTTTTGTTACATACACATTTTTCATTTCAGTTTTTATGTCTTTATTATATCTGCCCTCTTCCTAAAAATAAAATGGTATAAAATAATAGGTACATTCCCTTTTTGAATAGCCATTTCTATTTACAGAAAAAAGAGATTTTATTACAATTTAAATACGATATGAAATAGAGGGTTTCGGTAGAGATTATTCCATTTAATGTGAAACGAACAATTTTAGCAGGAACTATGTCACTTATAAATGTGAGACAAACAATTTTGTCAGAAATTATTCCATTTATGAATATTATCGTATTGATATACTAATAGAATAATTACTCAAAAAGGGAGGAGGAATATTATGTCAGATTACTTTATTACAGAAGTATCCGCTTCTGATTTCGATACAAACGAACAAATTGTTACTTTATTAGAAGCAGGAGGAATTCACAAAGATAAAAATCTTGATTACACCTGCGCCATGTTTGATGAAGATATGCAGGTCATTGCCACAGGAAGCTGCTTTTCAAATACCTTACGCTGTCTTACCGTAAGCAGTGCCCATCAGGGAGAAGGACTTATGAATCAGATTCTCACCCATCTGATCTCCGTTCAGTTTTCACGCGGCAACACCCATCTGTTTTTATATACCAAATGCAGTTCTGCCCCATTTTTTGCAGACCTGGGATTTTACGAAATTGCAAACATTAAAAATCAGATTGTTTTTATGGAAAATAAACGAAATGGTTTTTCTTCTTATTTGAAAAAACTGGAACAAGCTTCGGCAATGCAAATTACAGTACCTGTAAAAATCGCTGCTCTCGTTATAAACGCAAACCCATTTACATTAGGTCATCAGTACCTTATAGAAAAAGCCTCCCGTGAAAATGACATCCTACATCTTTTTATTGTAGAAGAAGATGCGAGTCTGATTTCATTTTCCACAAGAAAAAAACTGGTAATTGAAGGAACTTCCCATCTATGTAACATCATTTATCACAACAGCGGCCCTTACATTATCAGCAATGCAACTTTCCCCGGCTATTTTCAAAAAGATGACCGGGCAGTTATGGAAAGCCACGCTGAACTTGACCTTGCTGTTTTCATAAAAATTGCAGAAAAACTGCATATTACCAGAAGATATATCGGTGAAGAACCATACAGTGAAACTACTGGAATTTATAATCAGATTATGGCAAAAAAACTACCAGCAAATGGCATAGACTGCATTATTGTTCCAAGGAAACAATATAAAGATACGAAAAATGAGAAAACAAAGGGCACAAAGGATATGTCTTCTTCCCACTCATTTCCAATCAGTGCATCTACAGTACGGCAGGCAATCAAAGAAAATAATTTCCCTTTACTAAAACAGTTAGTTCCAGAAACAACTTTACGGTATTTTGAAAGTGAAGAAGCGATTCCTGTTATAAAAAAGATACAGGCAACGAAAGATGTAATCCATCATTAAAAATAATTTTAAAATTAAAAAGGAGAATTATCATGAACGGAGAAAATGTAACTTTAGAAGATATGTTAAATTGGCGAGAAGAACGAGTAAATATCCAAAATATATTTCTATCCCAATACCATCGCCCTGTCATTTCCTTTTGCATGAACATCCCAGGGCCAGTCAAAACAAATGCAGACATCCTTACTGCTTTTACCAGTGGAAAAGAATGTCTCCTCGACGAGCTATCCACTCTGCCCGCCCGTGTATTAAATCATATGGAAGTACATAAAAAAACTGGCGACGAATTAATTCTCTCAGTAGATTATCCCGCCGAAAAAATCAAAGAACTCACTACAAGAATCGAGGAAACACATCCTCTCGGTCGTCTCTTTGATATGGATGTCATTGATACAAATGAAAAGAAACTATACCGAAATACCTGGCGCAAATGTATTATCTGCGGCTGCCAGGCACAGGAATGCTCGCGCTCCAGAAGGCATTCTATTGCTGAAATGCAAAATTGTATCCAAAAGATGATTGAGAATTCTGAATTGCTGCAGGCAAGATAGCCTGCAGCAATTCAGAAATTAATCTTCTTTACCGTCTTCGCATTTCTCGTAACGGTTTACAGAACTGATCAACGCTTTCACTGAAGCATTGATAATATCGTCATCAATTCCTACGCCCCAGTATGTATTTCCATCGCTTCCATCGATAGCAACATAAGCGCATGCCTGGGAGTTTGAACCCATTTTCAAAGCATGTTCTTCGTAAGTGGAGATAGTGTAATCTAAGTTAGAGTGGCGTTTTAATGCATTACTTACAGCATCAAGACGACCATTTCCTTTTCCGTGATATACTTTGTGTACACCATACTTATTCAGGATGATTTCTGTTGTGATTCCACCATGTTCCTGTTTGAAGTGTACTTCAAGTAATTCAATTGGATCACAAATATTCACATATTTCTCGTTGAATACTTTTAATACTTCTTCTGGCTGTAATTCTTTATGCGCGTGATCGGAAACGTCTTTTACAGAGTAACCAACTTCCTCACGCATTTTTACAGGAATACGGATACCGTATGTTTTTTCCAGAAGGAATCCAATGCCACCTTTTCCGGACTGGCTGTTGATACGAATAACGTCTGCCTCGTATTCTCTTCCAAGATCTTTTGGATCGATTGGCAGATATGGTACGGTCCACTTGTCACAATCATGTGTTTCACGCCACAGCATCCCCTTTGCAATGGCATCCTGATGAGAACCGGAGAATGCAGCAAATACAAGCTTTCCTGCGTATGGCTGTCTTTCGTACACGTGCATTCTTGTTACTTTTTCGTATACTTTTACGATGTGTGGCAGGTCTGTGAAGTCTAAGTTAGGCTCTACCCCATGAGCGTACATATTTAAAGCCAATGTGATGATATCTACATTACCTGTACGTTCTCCATTACCAAATAATGTTCCTTCTACACGGTCTGCTCCGGCAAGTACAGCTAATTCTGTATCAGCAACACCTGTTCCACGGTCGTTGTGAGGGTGAACAGATAATACAACGTTCTCTCTGTATTTTAAGTTTTCACTCACGAACTCAATCTGGCTTGCGTAAACATGAGGTAAGGAATGGGATACAGTAACAGGTAAGTTGATGATGGCTGGTAATTCTTTCTTTGGTTTCCATACATCTAATACAGCGTTACAGATATCTAACGCAAAGTCCATCTCTGTTCCTGTAAAACTTTCTGGAGAGTATTCAAAACGGTATTTTCCGCCATTCTCTTCCATTAACTTCTGTAATAATTCTGCACCTTCTACAGCAATCTGGATGATATGTTCTTTGTCTTTCTTAAATACCTGCTCACGCTGTGCAACAGAAGTAGAGTTATACAGATGAACGATAACATGTTTCGCACCATCAATTGCTTCAAATGTCTTCTTAATGATATGTTCTCTTGCCTGAGTCAAAACCTGGATGGTAACATCATCTGGAATCAGATTCTGCTCAATTAATGTACGGCAGAATTCATATTCTGTCTCAGAAGCTGCTGGGAAACCAACTTCGATTTCTTTGAAACCAACTTCAACTAATAGTTTAAAGAATTCAATTTTTTCTTCTAAGCTCATAGGAATGATCAGAGCCTGGTTACCATCACGTAAATCAACAGAACACCAGATAGGTGGCTGTTCAATATGATCCTTTTCTACCCACTTGTTATATCCAGCAGGAGCTGGGAAATACATTGGTTTGTACTTATCTGCATACTTCATAATTGAAATTCCTCCTTAAATATAGAACGTATTTTCGAAACTCTCTTATACTTAATTTCATTTCGTAAAAGATTTTGAAAGTACATTACAAAATAATTTTCATAAAATAATCTTCGCAGAACATATATTTCTTTTCATCCATTTTCAATTTATCATCGATAACTCGCTAAATTTAAACTTTTAGATATGAATTGAAAATAGCCTTAAGAAATAAAAAAACTCCGAATCTTCCAATGGCTAATGCCAGAAAGAGACGGAGAAAATAATCCCGCGGTACCACTCTTATTCATACGATGCCCCAAATGGGCGAGGTATGCACTCATTACAGATACGGACTTATAAAGCCTTATATCCTCCTGCTGTAACGGTCAGGTTTCCGGCGCTGCCTACTGCAATCATGCGGTTCAACAGGCTGCTCGGAGGCGAGTTCAAATCATGTCCACTACTGCTTCACACCAACCAACAGTTCTCTGGATGCTTCCATCATTCTACTATTCCTCTTCGTCGCATTTACAGATTTTAATTTATCATGAAATGAAAGTAATGTCAATTCTTTTTTCGGCAGAACTTGACAATATAAATTCGGATAGAGTACACTATTTTTAAGAAACAAAATGTATTCAAAAATAAAATAGCTAGTGCCTGTTTGAAAAATGCTTTCTACAAGATGTGCGTTACAATTTGCAGGAGATTTTGCCTGAATGAGGGCGGCGTAGCGAGCTACAGTAAATTTTTTCTGAATATCCAGGAAGAATGAAAAAGAACAGGTCTTTCTGAATATTTAAAAATGACAAAAATTTTTGAGTACGCAAGGGAGAGAAAAGTTATGAAAGAAATCATAGAACGCTATCTAAGAAAGATTTACTACAATTTAAAGACCTGTGCGTTATGGCTTTTTATGGCAATACTGACAGGGGTTGCTGTCGGGGCATTCAGCAGTGCCTTTTCTTTCTGCTTAAAAAAAGTAACTGCGCTACGCGGTCAATATCCGTTTTTGTTATATTTTCTACCGCTCGGTGGTATCATTATCGTATTTTTATATCACCTTTGCGGAGTGATGCACGATAAAGGCACCAATATTATTATGACTGCAGTACACGGACAAAATCAGGATGTACCGGCATATATGGCACCCCTTATCTTTGCAGCAACAATCATCACTCATTTATTTGGCGGCTCTGCTGGACGTGAGGGAGCAGCCCTCCAGATGGGAGGAAGTATCGGAAATACAATCGGACGACTTTTTAAATTTAATGAGGGCGACCGAAAACTTCTTGTAATGAGTGGAATGAGCGCTGCCTTTTCTGCTGTATTTGGAACTCCTCTTGCTGCGGCTATTTTCCCAATGGAAATGATCAGTGTCGGCATCATGCATTACGCAGCCTTAGTTCCCTGCGTATTTGCTTCAATTGTGGCAAATCGTTTTGCCGTCAATATGGGAATTAACCCCGAAGCATTTACCATTCGTGGAATACCGGAACTTACTTTTACAAGCAGTGCTAAAATCGTACTACTCGGTATTTTTTGTGCAGGATTAAGTGTAGTATTTTGTATGTTTCTAAAAGGAGCCGGATTATTTTACAGCAAGTTTTTTAAAAACGCTTATGTAAAGGCTATTGCCGGCGGTCTGCTTGTTATCGGAATCACTCTCCTGATTGGAAATTATGATTATAATGGTGCCGGAACTGATATGATTGCACAAGCTATCGAGGGTCATGTACCTGCGTATGCCTTTTTATTAAAAATGTTGCTTACCTCTTTAACCCTGGCGGCTGGATATAAAGGCGGCGAGATTGTTCCTGCTTTCTTTACCGGAGCAACCTTTGGCTGCCTGTTTGGACATATATTTGGTATTTCCCCATCTCTTTGTGCTGCAACCGGAATGCTCGCCTTATTTTGTGGTGTGACAAACTGTCCGATTGCCTCAATGTTGATTGGATTTGAGCTGTTTGGATTTGAAGGGGTTTCCTACATATTGATCGCTATCTCTATCAGCTATATGCTCTCTGGTTATCATGGGCTGTATAAAGAACAGATTATTGTTTACTCCAAATACCATCCTAAGTTTATCAACCGCCAGTCGGGGGATGAAAGTTTTGATGGACAGGATTATGAATAGGGATTATGAGGCTCTGCAGGCAGGGGAGACGCACTCAAAGAAGGGCTCCTCTATTAGCTGTCATTGTTTTTTACTGACGGTAAGATAAGAATCCTCTACAAAGGGGTTCAGAACGCAATATTCGACATTTTTAATTTAATTTTTGATTTGCTGTGGGATGGCAGCGTCTCCCTCGCCTGCGGCGACTCCAAATTACGTCCTTATCACACTGATGCAGGTTCCCAGGCAGTCCATTTCATCCATTCGGCGCAATAGGATATCTTCTCCTCTTCCATTCAGACATTTTAGACAATACATTTCCCCTTCCATCTTAAAATAGCGGAAATATGCCTTTACTCCATCGGTAAATACTGCGCGCTCTCCAAGTTCTGGAAAGCGATTTTCTAATAGGATTCTGTCTCCTTTACAGTATGCCGGAGCAAAATTATTACTCGTTATCTCAATGGCAAGAAACCCCTTTTTAATCATGGTGTATTCGTCTACCACGTTACAACTGTTATAGTAAATACCATCGTCAACCTTACCGATTGGAATAAGACAAGGTATTCTGTGTTTCATTTTATGTAGATTCATTCGTTCCTTCTTTGCGGCTTTACTTTCAAAACGTGAGACAATCCGAATAACTGCCCGGCCATGATTCCCACATTCCCTGTAGTTTTGTAAGATTTCCTCTTCTTCCTGATCTCTCCCTGTGTAATTGTTCTCTCCTAACAAATATTCGACAGTAACTCCTAAAGCCCGAGCAAGCTGAAAGGCAGTAGATAACTTTGGATCTTTTACTTTTCTGTAATAAATATTACGCAATGTCTCAAATGGAACTCCCGAAGTATCTGACAATTTTTGTAAGGACATATCCTGTTCTATCATTAATTCACGAACCTTTTCACTGAACATAGTTTCTCCCATGTGTCATTACTGACATAAATTTTTTTAAACATTTATAAATCTTATGTTATTCCTAATATTTTATTATGTCAATATCCGTATTAAAATGTAACAGAAACAACTTAGGAAGGAGATATGTTCTATGTCTGACGTTTTTATTAATTTTGCGGGAATTTTCCATGTTAAAGATGACCTTTGGAGATTTGTTAACACTGTGGAAGATCATCAAAAAGTACTTGTTTTTACGATAAATAGTGAGAACGATTTTAAAAATGTTTTTCGCATCGAAACTTCCGGAATCCAAAAATTTCTGATGCAGATCGGAATTCCCGCCAATATGCTGGGGTTCTCTTACATAGTAACTGCATTAGAGCTGATTGCACTTGACCCTGATTATTTAAACAACATCACAAAGGGTTTATATGTCGATGTTGCCGAAAAATGTTCAAGTACGGTCACCCGGGTTGAGCGAAACATTCGACATGCAATTGAAATTGGGTTTTTAAAAGGTAATTTAGAAGAAATTGAGAAAATTTTTCATTCCTCTTCTTATTCAAATAAAGGAGCTCCAACGAATTCTAAGTTCCTTGCGGATGTTTATTACTATATGGTGAACAATGAATTATAGTTTACTGTCTAATTCGTTAGATGAACAGCAAACAGACGAAACTAAAGAGAAACGCTGCCTTATAGCAGACAAAGACAGCCTTGAAGGAAGAAGAGATCCTATATCTGTGACCTTAGAGCAGGGATTGAATGTGAGCCATTAAGCAAACATTCAACCCACAGTGATAGAGTCACAGATATAGGATCTCTTCTTCCTTCGGAGCGTCCGTTATTAAATTAAATCATCATTGTCCATGTTCCACAGAAGCAATCAGTTCTCCACCCTGTTCGTCAATCACAATCGTATCCTGTGAATATACTTCACCAGAAAGTATCATCCTTGCAGCCAAGGTATCCACATGTTTTGTCAGATATCTCTTCAATGGACGTGCACCATATGCTGGTTCATATCCATGTTCGATAACATAATTCTTTGCTGCATCCGTAAGGCGGATAGAAAGTTCCTTGTCTTCAAGACGTTTATTGACATCGGCAAGAAGGAGTTCAATAATGTCACCGATGTTGCCTTTGGTAAGAGGTTTAAACATAATGATCTCATCAAGACGATTCAGAAATTCTGGTCTGAAATGTGCACGCAGGTCATTCATGACCATATTTTCTGCATCGGCATTGATGTTGCCATTTTCATCAATTCCCTCAAGCAGATACTGGGAACCGATATTGGAGGTCATGATTAATATCGTGTTCTTAAAGTCTACTGTTCTGCCCTGGGAATCGGTGATGTGTCCGTCATCAAGCACCTGTAACAGCACATTAAATACATCGGGATGTGCTTTTTCTATTTCATCAAAAAGAACAACCGAATATGGTTTTCTTCTGACGGCTTCGGTAAGCTGACCGCCCTCCTCATATCCTACATATCCTGGAGGTGCTCCGATCAGGCGAGATACGGAATATTTCTCCATATACTCACTCATATCAATACGAACCATGTTCTGTTCATTATCAAACAGGCTTGCAGCAAGTGCCTTGGCAAGTTCTGTCTTACCTACACCAGTAGGTCCAAGGAACATAAAGGAACCGATTGGTTTTGTCGGATCTTTAATTCCTGCTTTAGAACGGATAATGGCTTCGGTAACCTTTTCTACACCTTCATCCTGACCAACAACTCGTTTATGGAGTTCCTTATCAAGATTTAAAGTCTTATTTCTCTCACTCTCGGTAAGTTTGGCTATCGGAATACCCGTCCAGCGGCTGATGATAGTTGCGATTTCATCATCGGTGACGGATTCGTGTACCATCGAAGATTCTCTCTTCTTTGCACTTTCTTCCGCTTCCTCTAACTGCTTTTGCAGTTCTGGCAATTTACCATATTGTAATTCTGCCGCTTTATTTAAATCATAATTACGCTGTGCAATCTGAATCTCATTGTTTAAACTTTCAATCTCTTCTTTTAACTTGGAAACACGCTCTACTGCGGACTTTTCCTGATCCCAGGAAGCCTTTTTCGACTTAAATTCCTCACGTAATTCGGCAAGCTCTTTCTGAAGATTTTCAAGACGTTCTACGCTAAGATGGTCTGTTTCCTTCTTTAATGCTGCTTCCTCAATCTCTAACTGCATAATCTTCCTTTGTACTTCATCAAGGTCTGCTGGAAGAGAATCCAGCTCTGTCTTAATCATCGCACACGCTTCATCTACGAGATCGATTGCCTTATCTGGAAGAAAACGGTCAGTAATGTAACGGTTAGATAATACAGCGGCACTAACTAAAGCGCTATCTGCAATCTTTACACCATGATATACTTCATAACGGTCTTTTAAACCTCTTAAAATAGAAATGGTATCTTCTACCGTAGGCTCATCAACCATAACTGGCTGGAAACGACGCTCTAATGCGGCATCTTTTTCAATATACTGACGGTACTCATTCAATGTAGTTGCACCGATACAGTGAAGCTCACCTCTGGCAAGCATTGGCTTTAACAGGTTACCGGCATCCATCGCACCATCTGTCTTGCCAGCACCAACAATCGTGTGTAACTCATCAATGAATAAAAGAATCTGTCCATCGCTCGCCTTGATTTCTTCAAGAACTGCCTTCAAACGTTCTTCAAACTCACCACGGTACTTCGCTCCAGCTACCAATGAGCCCATATCAAGGGCAAATAACTTCTTATCCTTTAAGGAATCCGGCACATCACCTTTTACTATTCGCTGTGCAAGACCTTCGACAACGGCTGTTTTACCAACACCAGGTTCACCGATCAATACTGGGTTATTCTTTGTCTTTCTCGAAAGAATACGAACCACATTACGAATCTCGCCGTCTCGACCGATAACGGGATCAAGCTTCTGCTGTTTGGCTCTCTCTACAAGGTCATAACCATACTTCTCCAATGTCTCATAAGTAGCTTCCGGGTTATCACTGACAACCTTCTGATTACCTCTTACTGTAGACAATGCCTGAAGGAAACGCTCTCTTGTAATGCCGTATGCCTGAAACAACTTCTTCACTTCTGTGTTCGGATACTTCATTAAAGAAAGGAAAAGATGCTCTACAGAAACATACTCATCTCCCATTGCCTTCGCTTCGTCTTCTGCACTGACAAGTACCTGATTCAATGACTTGCTGATGTAAGTCTGTCCACCAGATACTTTCGGTTTCTTCTCTACTAACTGCTGCACCTGTGACAGAAATGCCTCTTTGTTCACTTCCATCTTTTCAATTAATTTTAAAATCAAGCTGTCCTCAATCGTAAGCAGGCTATATAAAAAATGCTCCTGATCGATTTCCGGGCTGCCATACTGATAAGCCAGTTTTTCACAGCTATTCACTGCTTCTAATGACTTTTGCGTGAATTTATTTATATTCATATAAGTTCCTCCTAACCCGAAGATGCTTATTTGTTCTACACTTCGTATAACATATATATAGCACTCTTTGTTAGCCATGTCAAGAGGTGAGTGCTATTTTTTATAAAAAGAAACACTGATAAATCTGATCAATGTTCCTGTCGTCTATATATTTTTCTAATTCTGCTTTTCTTTTCTATTCATCCAGATAAAGAAAATTACATTCAAAATAATACCAAAAATTGTCGCTGTCGGAGCCGCAAATCCAATCTTTGTAAGGCTCGCATCCGGCTGAATACTCATGTAGTATGCCAGAGGAAGTCGCACTAACAATGTCTGTGTAAGTCCCTGTATCATAACCCACAGTGTTTTATCATGACCGTTAAAGTAACCAATCATGCTGAATAACACGGCGGTCACAATGGATTCCAAAGCAAAGCCTCTCAGATAATCATATCCTTTTTCTACTACCCCGATATCGGTTGTAAATATTCCTGTTAAAACATCTCCCTTAAACATGACAATTAAAAATACAACAAAACCGATAACCAATCCAACTCCAATACCGGTAAACATGGATTTTTTTGCTCTCTTTTCGTTGCCTGCGCCAACATTTTGGGAAACAAAAGATGCCATTGACTGCATAAGAGAACTTGGAATGAGCATCGCAAAGTTAACGATTTTGCAGGCTACGCCATACCCAGAAGAAGCTTCGAGTCCCAGTCGGTTGACAAAGGCACAAAGGGCAAGGAAGGAAATCTGGGTAAGAGATTCCTGAAGGGCAAGTGGAAGTCCTGTCTTAAACGCTCTTTTGCAGTGTTCGTTAATTCGAAAATCTGCTTTTGTAATTGTAAATGGTAAATCTCTTTTAAATAAAAGAAATAAGGCAAATACTACACTGATTGCCTGTGCAAATACAGTTGCAATGGCTGCACCCGCTGCATCCATATGTAAACCAGCTACTAAGATAAGGTCTCCTGCAATATTGACAACACAGGCAACCGCAACAAAAATAAGGGGAGACTTGCTATCCCCCAGTCCTCGGAAAATCGCGGAAAGCAGGTTATAAGCAACAATGAAAAATATTCCTGCCCCACAAATGCGTACATAAACAGAAGTCAGCCCAACTGCCTCTGCCGGTGCCTGCATAATTACCGCAATCTGTTTTGAAAAGATAAGCATAATGACAAATAAAACAGCAGAAACAATCGCAAAGATGATTGTAGAACCGCCAATAACAGAACCAATTAAATTCTGCTTTTTCTCTCCAATATACCTTGCAATAATAACAGTAACACCCATCGCAAACTGGGTTACGACAAAGGTAACAAAGTTAAGCACCTGGCTTCCCGTTGATACGGCAGAAAGCCCTGATGTTGTTCCGAACCTTCCCACAACAAGAAGGTCAACTGCTCCATATGCTGCCTGTAATACAAGCGCACCAAGAATTGGAACCATAAATGGAAGTAGCTTTCCTAAAATACTTCCCTGTGTAAAATCTGATTTTGAATTATTCAATTTTTACTCTCCTCTCACTCATCACTTTATAAAACTTCTCAATTGTCTGAATCATACAGTCTGCCTCTTCTTCTGTAATATCATCAAGATGCTCTGTCAGACGGTTATAATAATTTTTATCGTATTTTTCCGATAATGCCTCTCCCTTTGGAGTAATCGCAATGTAGGTTATCCTGCCGTCCTTCTCAGAAGAATATTTTTTAAGATACCCCTTTTCTTCCATTTCCTTTACTGTTCTTGTCACACCTGGCCTTGGAACTTTTAATGTATCGCTGATATCCGATACCTTTACGTCTTTTTTATGTTCCTGCTGTTTATGGATAATATCCATATATTGGATATAGGCCGGTTTTACTCCCTGAGGAAGTTCGGGAAGCAATTCCCGTATCCGTTTTGCAACATAACAGGCATCTAACATTCGTTTTATTTTATCTGCGTTCATGGCTCTCCTTTCTCCAAATAATTATCTTTAATAATTACTTAAGGTAATTACCATTAGTAATTATACGGTTATCATTTTTTATTGTCAAGACTTAATGCGGACGAGCAGTAAGAGAGCAGTAATATAGAACAGATATGAACGATCTATTTCCTTATAGACCGTCTGTGAAGATAACAATTTGCCCAGAAGATATTTGCCAGCGCCCATCCGATTCCTGTTGCGATCGCTACGGCATTTAATTCGAATTTTTGAATGAATATCCATGAAAGGATAACTCGAAGCAAAATGTGTCCGACTGCTCCAATGAATGGAATGGTTACTTTTCCTACTCCATCAAAATGACCGGCGAATGTATTTCCTGTAAAGCAGAATATGTAAAACAGAGATATGATTCTCATGTAGTTTACTGCCTGTTTGAATGCATTTCCAGTATGTGTTGTCAGCATGATGCCCATTGTCTGCTCTGCGGTGATAAATAAAATAATAGAGCAGACAATGCCTAAGATTACCAGTAATTTTAGGCTGCACTGAAATGTCTCTTTTACTCTTTTTTTCTTTCCTGCTCCATAATTTTGGGCTGTTACAATGGAAGTGGATGCCGCTCCGCTATCTCCAAAAGAGTTGGCAAAGCCTTCAATACGGGTGGCTGCTGTGTAAGCAACGATTGTATCGGTTCCTACACTGTTTACTGCTCCCTGTACGAGCATTTTTCCAATATAAAGTCCGGTCTGATGTAATGCTGTTACGATTCCAAACTGTAGTGTATTTTTTATCATTTTTTTATCTATAGAACAATCCTGCTTTTGAAAAAATAGTTCTCTACGATATTTTTTTGTATAACAAATACATAAAACGGCTGACAGGAGCTGTGTTAATGCGGTTGCTTTTGCCGCTCCTGCGATTCCCCATTGAAATTTTACGACAAATAAAATATCGAGTAATACATTTGCCAGTATGGAAGCAGCTAAAATATATAATGCTGCCTTTGTATCTCCACAGGAACGAAGCAGGGATGCATATAAATTATAAATAAATGCTGCTGGAAGACTGATGAAAATCCACAGTAAATAAATTGAAGTATCATTTAAAAGATTATTTGGCGTTTTTATCAATATTAAAATGGGATGCAATATAAGAAGTCCCATTATACCAAGTAAAACACTTACTGTAAGCCCTGTTGCCAATGCTGTAAAATGCTGTCTCCGAAATTCTTTTTGTAAATTCGCTCCATAATATCTGGCAAATAAAACGGAAAAGCCTGTACAGCCTCCCACAATGGCAAATAAAAATAAATTCATAACCGTACCTGCGATTCCTATCGCTGCCATTTCTTCTTGTCCTACATAATTTCCCACAATAAAGGCATCTACTGTATTATAAAATTGTTGTAATATATTTCCCAGTATAAGCGGTAATGCTATCGTAATCAAATGCCTGTTTATGCTCCCGGTTGTTGTGTCTTGTAATTTTTGCATTTGTAATTCCTCTCTTTTTTATTTATGTACTCTTGAAATCTTTTTGTGCTTAATTTTGTGAAAAGATTCTTTGTCAGTTATATCCAAATTTTTGAATTATATACGATATATAAATCTCAAAGATTCAAGCTCAACTAACTGAAAATAGACTGCAAAAACACTTGTATGAAAGATTTTGATGGTACACTTTTTATATATTTTTTGCTTGACAATGAGTATATAAGATATTTATATTTGAGTATAGCGAATATTTATCACTTTATCTTTGTGTATTTATCAAAGATAAATACGTTTTATTGCTGCACGGCAAGCATCTAAACTCTTTTATCAGACTTACTATATAAACAAATTTTGAAAAGAAGGAAAAATTATGGACTTGGAAAAATGTAAAACTTTACTTACCGTCATTGAATCTGGCAGCTTGTCTCATGCCGCTGACAGATTAAAATATACCCCATCTGGAATCAGCCGCATGATGGCTTCTCTTGAAGAAGAATTCGGGTTTTCTCTTCTTATTCGAGGCAAAAAGGGGATTACTCCCTCAAAAGAATGTTTGGAACTTCTCCCTTCTATCCGTGAATTTGTCTTTGCAGGAGAACATCTTTCCCAAACTGCCGCCGAAATCTGTGGAGGAGAATCAGGAACTATTGTTATCGGTACTGCCTACAGTTATTTTTACCAGTGGATTACAAAGGTAACATCTCTATTTCATAAAGAACATCCTGATGTTCAATTTCGCATCCTTAACGGTACAAGTACAGAACTTATCAAAAAACTCACAAACCATCAACTTGATTTCTGCCTGATCAGTGAACGGGAAGGAAATCATAACTGGATTCCATTATGCCACGACTATCTTGTATCCATGCTTCCCGCAAATCATCCTATGGCAGACCTTTGCGCCATTCCTATCGAAATTTTTGCAACGGAGCCCTATATCGAAACATATCCCGGTCAGGACATTGATAACTCCCGCATCTTTCGGAAATGCAACATCATTCCCAATACCCAGTTTTCCACTCTCGATATTTATGCTACATACTCTATGGTTGAGGCAGGTCTTGGAATCAGTATGAATAATCATATTAACAGTTATGTCTGGAATGGTACAGTAAAACATCTTCCATTAGAGCCAAACCAGCCAATGGACATCGGACTTGCCTATGAAAAAAATATTGCTCCGGCAGCAAAAAAGTTCTTAGAATTTTTGAAAAATAAAAATTTTTATGGCGATTTTTCAGATTTCCTACTATAATAGTATTTAATATGACTTACACTTAACTAGATTCTGTTTGAAAAAGCAATTTGCATATCACATTTGCAAGAAGAATTTTTCTGACACGTTCTAACACGAGTCATATCAGGTTGGGTTTGAGATGCCAAAATAATTTTCAAACACATACTCAGCATTACCAGAAAGATAAGACGTGGTATTTTGCATACTGTTTTATAGCATTGCTTATTCTTAAATAGCGCAACTGCCACATCAGAAATGGAGGACAAAAACATGGAAATCGTTTGTTTAGACTTAGAAGGCGTATTAGTACCGGAAATCTGGATCGCATTTGCCGAGGAAACCGGAATCCCTGAATTAAAGAGAACAACCAGAGACGAACCAGACTACGATAAATTAATGAAGTATCGTCTTGGTATTTTAAAAGAGCATGGTCTTGGATTAAAAGAGATTCAGGAAACTATCGCTAAGATTGACCCAATCCCTGGAGCAAAAGAATTCTTAGACAAGTTAAGAGAACTGACACAGGTTATCATTATCAGTGATACTTTCTCCCAGTTCGCAGGTCCACTTATGAAGAAGCTTGGTTACCCTACTATCTTCTGCAACTCTCTTGTTGTTGCTGATAATGGAGAAATCGTTGATTTCAAGATGCGCTGTGAAAAATCCAAATATACCACTGTTAAGGCACTCCAGTCCATCGGTTATGATACGATCGCCAGCGGAGACAGCCACAATGATCTTGGTATGATCCAGGCAAGTAAGGCTGGATTTTTATTCAAAAGTACAGATGCTATTAAGGCTGAATATCCAGAAATTCCAGCTTACGAAACATATGATGAATTATATGCTGCAATTAAAGAGGTAATTGAAGGGTAATTTTTCGTAGGCAAACAGACAAAAAGCGAACCCTGATATTCTCCTATCTGTGACTTTCATTGCTACGATATGTATTGAGTGAAGAGTTGCTCCCAGACCACAGACAGGAGAATATCAGGGTTCGCTTTTCTGTCTTTGGCTGGAGCAAAAATTATAACTCAATACTTAATAAAAACTATAAAGTTATAACTATAGTTAATTGCAGAATATAGGATAGATACGGAGAATCTCTCTTGGGGCGTCTGTTTCCCCTCAATCCGTAGTTTTCTTATAGAGGATACTTGGTCTTCCTCCGGTAGAATAATCCACAACGCTTGTGATTTCATTCTGTTCGATGAGATAGTTCATATACCTTCTGACAGTAACTTTGGACAATTCCGTTTCAGAGGCAATCTGTTCGCTTGTGAGGTATTCATTTTCATGATTGGAAAGGCTATTTCGGATTTTGTCTAGTGTCTGTCTTTGTAATCCTTTTTGCAAATCCATTTCTTTACTCTGCTTTGATGGTTTTTGTAGATGAATGAGCTGGTCAATGTCTTTTTGGGTAAATTTCATTCCTTTTTTCATGACGGTTTTTCGGAGCATATATTTATCCATGGCTTCGGAAAAGCGTTCGTATTTGAATGGTTTTACAAGATAATCTACTATCCCTAAATGTAAGGCTTCATTAATGTGTACGGCATCGTTTGCTGCCGTAATCATGATGACATCAACATCGTTTCCTTCGTTGCGAAGTTTTGCTAATAATTCAAGTCCTGTGATTTCGGGCATGTAAAAATCCAGCAGGAGCAAGTCTACTTTTGTTTTGTTTAGAAATGCAAGGGCGTCTTTTCCATTGTGGAAGGTTGCGATTACATTTATGCCGGGAGTTTTCATGGCAAATTGTTGGTTGATTGAAGCAACCATTAGGTCATCTTCTACTATTACTGTTTTTATCATAGTTTTCTCCTAATTATATTATATCCATCTCTTTTTTCACTAAAATTAATAGCAAAGGATGTTCCAACAAGAGGTTCGGATTCTATTTCTAAGTAGCCGTTATGCCGCTGCACGATTTCCTGAATCAGGCGCAGGCCATAGCCATGTCCTTCTCCTTTTGTTGTATATTGTCCGTTATATATTTTGTTGATTTGTTCTTTACCCATTCCATGACCAGTATCATCAATGGTAAGTGTGAGACCATTTTCTGTGGAACCGATAAATAGCTCGACTTGCTTTAACTTATCTGCATTTTTTACTGCTTCAAAGGCATTTTCTATTAAATTTCCAACAATCGTTACGAGTTCTTTTGTTGATATATAAGCGTTATGTGCTTCTAAAAAGCTGTCTTTTCGCAAGGTAAAATCAATATTTAACTCTTTGGAGCGATTTTGTTTTCCAAGGATTAATGCGGCGATGGTTTTATTTTGTATCTGACGCACAACGGTCTGATAGCCATTTGCAATATCCGAGGAAACTTCACTGATATAATTCATAGCATCGGATATTTCGCCAATCTGAAGGAGGCCTGATATCACATGAAGTTTATTCATATATTCATGGGTATTGGCACGTAAGGCATCTATCACATGGTTTGTTCCGGTAAGCTGTTCTGCCATCTTCGTAAGCTCCGTCTTATTTCGGAAAATGACAAGTACTGCCTCCGCTTCTCCCTCTCTTATTAATGGAATCAGGCTGGCAATCAACGTGTTTTCTCCCACTTCTACCAATTGATTTAGAATAGACTTTTTCCCCGTCAGGCATTGCTTCATCTGCTCATAAATCGTGGAAGATTTTATTTTTTCCACAGAATGAAAGATTTCTTCTGCTGCCGGATTACTGTAAAGCATTTCTTCCTTTTTGTTTACCGCCAGGATTCCCTCATCCAGATTGTCTAAGATTTCTTCTCGCTGCAAATACATTTTCGTAAATGTTCCCGGTTCAAATCCAAGAAGCATTTCCCGTATATTTTTTGAGATGATATAGGCAACACAGATACCGACAAATAATACAAGTAAAAAAATGGAAATAAACTGCATAATAATGTGTCTTTGCTGTTTTTGTATTGTCGTCAGGGAAGCACTCACCATCACAAATCCAACAATCTCTTTGGCCTCGTTTTTTACAGGAGCAAATGCCCTCTTTTGCACGTCATGCTCACCCTGCCTTGTGGTGATATAGGAATTTCCGTCTTTTAACACTTTTTCTTCATCTCCACCAGAAAATCTTTTTCCAATGCAGGTCACATCAGGATGATATTTGCGGATTCCTTTTTTATCTGCAATTACAATATAGTCGATTCGCTCTTTATATTTTTCTCTTACACCATTAAGCTTGTTTATTAAAGAATCAGAAAATTGTTTCCTCTCCACTCCATTTATAATATCCGAGTCTACTGATAAAAGATGGGCGGTTTCACTGATCTCATTTTTTAAATTACTTTCCATTCCTCGAAGCTGTACTGGTAAAATATAAATTCCCATCAATATTGTAATCCCAAGTACAAGCAGGCTGTAGGAAAGCAATAACTTTTGCATAACAGTTAGTTTTTTCACTATATAATGCCTCCTTTTCTATCACAATCTTTTATATCTTAAAATTTCAAACGCACATTTTTATATTTCCAGCCTCATCTAATGCTATAATATATTTTCTCATTTTCATTATATCGAAAAAAAGGCCCCTTTTCCATTTTTTTTAGTTTCTAAAGTCTTTTTTTAATTTCCAAAACTTTTCTTTTTTTCTCAGTCTGTTAAAGTAAGGGCAGAGAGAAACAAAAAACAAAAATACCAAAGGAAAAAGTACTTAGAACTTAAGATTTCCGAAGTACACCAAATGTAAAGGAGAATGAAAATGAATTACAATGAACTTGCCCTTAAAATGCACGAAGAACACCACGGTAAAATTTCTGTCGTATCAAAAGTAAAAGTTGCCCAAAGAGATGATTTGAGTACAGCTTACACACCAGGAGTTGCAGAACCTTGCCGAAGAATCCGTGACGACCACTCACAGGTTTACCGCTATACTTCAAAAGGTAACCTTGTCGCTGTTGTTTCTGACGGAACCGCTGTTCTTGGGCTTGGCGACATTGGGCCAGAAGCTGCAATGCCTGTTATGGAAGGAAAATCCATTCTTTTTAAAGAGTTTGCAGATATTGATGCTTTTCCAGTCTGTCTTGATACAAAAGACCCGGACGAAATCATTGAAACGGTCGAGCGTCTTGCCCCTACTTTTGGAGGAATCAACTTAGAAGACATTTCCGCTCCAAGATGTTTTGAAATTGAAAAAAGATTAAAAGAAGCCTTAAATATTCCTGTTTTTCACGATGATCAGCATGGAACCGCCATCGTTGTATCTGCCGGGCTGATTGGTGCTTTAAAGTTAGTAAAAAAAGAAATTAAAGATGTAAAAGTTGTCATCAACGGAGCTGGATCTGCCGGCATTTCCATCTGCAAGCTTCTTCTTGAAATCGGTTTTGGCGATGTCATCTTAGTTGACAGAAAAGGGGCACTTGCTCCGGGAGAGGAATGGATGAATCCAGCGCAAAAAGAAATGGCAGAAAAGACAAATAAGGAACAGCTTCACGGAACTCTTGCTGACGCAATGAAGGACAGAGATATTTTCATCGGAGTATCCGCTCCTGGCATTGTAACTGCAGAAATGGTATCTACAATGGCAAAAGATGCTATTGTATTTGCTATGGCAAACCCTACACCAGAAATTATGCCAGACGAAGCAAAGCGCGGCGGTGCACGTATCATAGCTACTGGACGTTCCGATTTTCCAAACCAGATTAATAATGTTTTAGTCTTTCCTGGAATTTTCCGCGGTGCCTTAGATGCAAGAGCAACCGATATTACCGAGGAAATGAAAATCGCAGCAGTATACGCTATCGCAGGTGTTATTAAAGACGAGGAACTTACCGAAGATTATATTATTCCTGGTGCTTTTGATAAACGTGTTGTTGACAGCGTGGCAAAAGCAGTTGCTGCTAAAGCGGTTGAACAGGGTATTTCAAAAAAATAAATTCTAGAATACATTATATACACAGAGAGGAGAAAACAATGGAACGTGTATTGAGAAGGGTTCAGACAACGGAACTATTTCATTTTGAAGATATTACCATTATGGGAATGTCCCTTCCCGTCTATATTTTAATTGCTGCCATCACATTATTTGCCGCAGTCACAGAAATCTTGCCTGCGAATATGGTCGGTGCTTTGGCTGTTATGATGGTACTTGGAAGTATTTTAAATATGCTCGGTGGAAAAATCCCAATCATCCGCTCCTATCTTGGCGGCGGTGCGGTATTTTGCATCTTTGTATCTTCCGCACTCGCTACTTTTGGCATTCTTCCGTCAAGTGTAGTAGCAAACTGCGAATCCTTTATGAATGATGTGGGATTCCTTGACTTTTATATTGCAGCACTTATCACAGGAAGTATTCTTGGAATGGACAGAGATCTTCTGAAAAAAGCCGCCGTCCGCTTCCTTCCGATTTCCTTTATCTCTATGACCTGTGCAATTCTTATGGCCGGAGTTATGGGAATGATTACCGGTCGTGGATTTGGAGACACCATTTTATATGTTGCTCTTCCTATGATGAGCGGTGGCATGGGAGCCGGAGTCATTCCCCTCTCCGGTATTTATTCTGGAGCAACCGGACTTGACAGTGCACAGATTATTTCCCGCATGATTCCAGCTTCTGCCATCGGAAATGTCCTTGCAATCATCTGTGCTGCCATGATTGCCAAACTTGGTGACAGCTTCCCTGCAATGAATGGACACGGCACTTTAATGAAAAGAAAACAGGAAAAAACCGCAGCTAAAAATGTAACTCCCGATTTTACTGCCATGGGAATGGGTATGCTTTTTTCCTTTGCCTTCTTTACTATTGGTTCTTTAATCAATAAAGTTTTCCCAAATGTCCATGCCTATGCCTTCATGATCATTGTTGTCGTTATCTGCAAGATTGCTGGCATGATTCCTGAAAAATATGAGCAGTCTGCCGTTCAGTGGAGCCAATTCGTTATGAAAAACTTCACAAGCGCCTTACTTTGCGGAATCGGTATCGCTCTTCTTGACATGAAAGTACTCGGTGCAGCTTTATCTGTTGAATTCCTCCTGATTTGCGCTGCGATTATCCTCACCGTTGCTTTCTGTGCCGGACTGCTTGGAAAACTGGTCGGCTTCTACCCTGTAGAATCTGCCATTACCGCTGGACTTTGCACCAACAGCATGGGTGGAACCGGAAACATCGCTGTATTATCTGCCTCAGATCGTATGGGATTGATTCCATTTGCACAGATGGCAACAAGGCTTGGAGGGGCGATGGTGCTGATTGTTTCCAGCTTTTTAATCAGGGTGCTTGGCTGATTTAGATTGCTGGCAAACAGACACCCCGAAAGAGAATTCAGAGAAGAAAAGCCTATCTATTTGTGGTCTGGGAGCAAGTGTTGGATGCGAGCGCATAAGCGAACATTCAACACACTGCGACGAAAGTCACAAATAGGGAGGCTTTCCTTCTCTGGATTCGTCTGTTTTTCCAACAAATTAGAAGTTTACTCCCCACCCTCTTGGTGTTATAATTCTTTTATAAAGGAGGAGAAACAAATGGGTAAAAAAGTATTGATTATTACAGGAAGTCCTAGACAAAAGGGCAACACTAATTCACTGGTGACTGCATTTGCAAGCGGTGCTGCGGCTGCTGGCAATGAGGTCCAGATTTTTGATGCAGCAACTGCAAATTTAAACGGTTGTTATGCAGATAAGAATTGTGAAAAAAATGGCTGCTGTGGTCAGCAGGATGACGGTGTTCGAATGAATGAGCTGATGCGCCAGGCAGATGTTCTTGTACTGGCATCCCCAGTTTACTGGAGTGGATTTACTGCACAGTTAAAAACAGCAATTGACCGCTTTTATCAGTTCAGTTTCCCAAAGGGAAGAGAAACATTACATATTAAAGATTTATATCTCATTGCAGCATCTGCTAATCCAGATCCGGCAATGTTTGATGATATGGTCCATGCTTATGAGCAGCTCTGTGAACTGTTACATTTTGATAAAGGTGGAACACTTCTTTGTCCAGGACTCGCTGGAGAAAATGACCTCGAAAATCATAAAGAATTTATAGAAAAAGCAGTAAAGATGGGACTTACTATTTAATTCTTTAGGAGAGACGCTATCCTGTATTTGTAGCCATTAAGCGAACATTCACCTCGCAGTGATAGAGTCACAAATATAGGATAGCGTCTCCCTCTTAGAACATCATCTTTGTCTACGACAAGTTATCATTTAACACAATATCAATTTTCCCCCATTACAGGCAATTTGTGTTCTCCAGTCAACATCTAATTCTTCATCTGATAAAATTCCGGTATAATCTGCTGTATCAGCATATTTCACAAAACTTCTTTTTCCCATTTTCGAATGATCAATTAAAAGATAATTCTCGTCTGAATTTTCAAGCACACATTTTTTTACGGCTGCTTCAATCTCCTCTGCGGCAGATGTACCAAATGCTGGCTCATAGCTGGTCGAGCCAAAAAAGGCTTTATTATAGTGAAAACGGGACAAATATTCTGCCGTAGCATAGTCAAGAGGACCACCTACGGAACGATACAGGCCTGGTGCCATATATAAATCAATATTTTCATCTTGGTAAACTGCTTCCATTACGGGCACCGAATTCGTAATGATTTTTACTCGAAATGCTGGCATATACGTAAGAATTTCAAGCACTGTTGTACTCGTATCCATAAAAAGCACATCCCCTTCTTTTATAAAGGATGCTGCCTTTCTTGCAATTCTTCTTTTATTTTCCGATTCTTTCCCTTTCCTTAAAGAAAAACTCTGGCATCCTATATTTTGTCTATCTAAGAGTGCGGCCCCACCATAATGGATAGTTGCATACCCCTGCTCTTCTAATAAATGCAAATCTCTCCGAATTGTCATTTCAGAGACACCGAACTGTTCGGATAAAATCTTTACAGTAACCTCTCCATGTTCTCGAAGCTCCTCTATAATCTGTTCCCTTCTCTTTACTCCAGATAATTCTTTTCTATATTCCATTCGTTATTTACCTCTTTTCCATAATCCTTAAAGTACTTTTTATTATATCCTGTCCAAAATGTTTTATCAAACATTTTTTGTTCTGTTTTTAGCCAAACAAAACATCTTCAAACGTTTACTTATGTTTTTTTTAATGATATTCTAATTTTGTCAGAAAGACATGACTAATTTTATTAAAGGAGACACCCCATATGAGTACATACAAAGCTGTTTTTAGTGACATTGATGGAACATTGTTAACATCGGAACATATTATATCCACTGCTACCATTGAAGCAATCGCTTCTCTTCAGGATAAAAATGTTCCTTTTGTTATCATCTCTTCCCGAAGTGCCAGCTGTATTTACCCAATTTTAAAGAAACATCATTTCCAATGTCCGATTGTGGCATGCGGAGGCGCGTGGATTGAGGATATGAACGGCCGGATTCTTTCAAATGAAGGTATGAGCAGACAGACAGCTGATACAGTTATTAAATTTGTGACTGAGAAAAATTTTGACCTCGCATGGGGCATCTATTCCGGAAAGAACTGGATTACAAGCGACAGAACCGATGCACGTATTCTCCATGAAGAAAGTGTTGTGGAAGTGAAAAGTGTAGAAGGCACGGTCTCTTTATTGCCGGAAGATGTGGTCGTTAATAAAATCCTCTGCATGTGCAACCTTGCGTGTATTCTTCAGATTGAAGAAGATTTAAAAAAGGCATTTCCGACTCTATCTATCGTAAAATCCTCAAATTACCTGTTAGAAATTATGCCGAGCGGAATGAATAAAGCGAAAGGCATCCGCAAATTCTGCGAGCTTTTTGGTATTGCTACCGAAGATTCCGTGGCATTTGGAGATAATTACAATGATCTGGAAATGCTTCACGCAGTCGGTTGCGGTATTTTGATGGGAAATGCTCCTTCTGCTATCCTGGAGACATTTCCTGGAAAAGTTACTCTTGATAATAATCATGATGGAATTCCTGCTGCTCTCAAGAATCTGGGGCTGATTTAAACGCACTCTAGAGCGTGTCTGAAAAATCATTCCTGCAATCTGCACACCTCAATTTACGGTATATTTTGCCTTCATTCGGTTGCCGTAGCCCGCTACGCCGCCCTCATTCAGGCGAAATCTCCCGCAAATTGTGATGCACATCTTGCAGAAAGCATTTTTCAGACACGCTCTAGCCAATTCAATCAGGATTTCTCGCACATTCTTCGCAAAGCCCATGAAGTAAATCTCCGCTACATTGTAACTGAAAATGGTGTTCTGCCATAATATGTTCTCTTAATTCATCCATAAATCCACAATCTAAATGCATCACCTTTCCGCATTTTACACATTTTAAATGTAAATGCTCCCGGCAATGCCCTTTTTCTCCAGCATACTGATATACTGCCTTATCAGAATTTATATCTGAATATTTAATAATAATATTCTCTGCACAAAGTTTGTCAAGAAGACGATATACTGTCGTTGTATTTACACTGATTTCTTTTTCTTCAAGATGTTTTTTTATATCTGCAGCACTTATTGTAGTGGAACAATTTTCTTTCAGATAATCAAGAATTACTAATCTGTTTTTTGTTGCATAAGATTTTCTTTCTTTCACGATATCTGCACTTCCCTTCTTTTATATCACTACGAATTATTTTACTCAGATTCTCCCTCCACGTCAATCTTACTTACTAAGTCAGCAACCACCACTTCAAGTGGTGGTTTGCTATTAGCCCTAATAAGGGC
>CAVCBH010000100.1:0-31496 GCA_963600375.1 bacterium
GTGACTCTATCACTGTGGGTTGAATGTTCGCTTCCATGCTCACATTCAATCCTCGTTCTAAGGCCACAAATATAGGGTCCTGGCTTTCTTTGGAAGCTGTTCATTGGCTGCACACGCAAATTCAGAATTTTCATATTGATTTTTTGTTAAAAGTATAGTAGAATAATTAAGTCAGTTTTTTGGCAAGCTTCCTTGGCTCAGTTGGTAGAGCGACGCATTCGTAATGCGTAGGTCGCCGGTTCAAGTCCGGCAGGGAGCTTTTTTTGTTACATTCTGATTTTTGCATGAATAGCCAAAGAGAGCCGGTACCCTGTATTTGTAGCTTTAGAGTGAGAATTGAATTTTCAAACACACTCTAAGGCTACAATACAGGGGTTCTTCTCTCTTGGGGTGCGTCTATTTTGCCTGTGGCAAATCAGAATTCTTAGCACATTTCGCACAATACCCCCGGAAGGTAATGATGTAGTCTGAAATAATTCCATCGAATCCATCTCCAATCTCTTCTTGAGGATGAATAGATGGTTTAAAAGGAATATCCTGCAGACATCCACAGGATTTACATTCAAAATGTGCATGTGGAATTGTCTGACCATCAAAGCGGTCTGCGTGATTTTCGCAGGTAATTTTCATGATTTGTCCAAGAGAAGTTAAAAGTGAAAGATTACGGTATACAGTTCCCAGACTGATATTAGGAAAGCTTTCTCGCAATTCCTGATAAATAATGTCAGCGGTAGGATGGTCATGATGATTCATTACACACTCTAATATGGCATTTCGCTGCCGGCTGTTTTTCATTGGCGCACTCATTGTTAATCTCCTTTTCTGATCAATCAGATGATTTTATGAACATATAAAATATATAAGTGGGTTCAATAGTAAATGTATTAAAAAATTCTGATTGAGATAATAAAATATTACTAAATTATAGAACAAATAATAACAATAAAAGTTACTATTTTTATAGTAAGGTAATTTTTTTATTGTGTCAAGAAATATTAGGAATTTGTTTAAAAATTTTCAATAAGGAAAAATGTTGACAAAGAAATGTGGGGATAGTATGATACTAGAGTCAAAAGGTTGCATTTTCATGATTATATGAGGTACACAAATAGAATTTTGCCAGAGCAGCAGAAATTGTGATGCAGTATTCTCATAATCAGATGGAAATTTGTGACCACAAAGCTTTTTACATTAATATTGAACATGATTAACACATTTTATAAAAAGGAGATTTTTTCTTATGTTAGAAAAGATGAAAGAGATTATTGCAGAACAGTTAGGCGTGGAAGGAGATGAGATTACACCAGATACTTCTTTTAAGGAAGATTTAGGTGCAGATTCTCTTGATTTATTTGAGCTTACTATGGCTCTTGAAGAAGAATATGATACAGAGATTCCTGCAGAAGAGCTTGCTGACATTGAGACAGTTGGAGATGTTATTGAGTATTTAAAAGAAAATGGAATTGATGAATAGACAGTATATGTGACTGAAGACCTGACCTGAATCTGTGAAGGGTCCTGACTAATAGGTATTGAGGAACGAGTAGATAGTCCTCAGTACCTTTTTTCACGTAAGAATAGTTGAGTTAGAAGGCTGTGAAAGCTATTACAAGGTTTTTTTGTACTATTCTTCTGTATTTTTTTTCTATAGAAATGTTACGGTTATGGAGCTGTTTTCCATAATATTTACAGGAGTGTTTTCGAAACTATTTGTAAAATCTTACGAAAGTGCGTCATTCTCAGGTTAGTTATAAAAAACTATTGGAAATTCGATTCGTTTCGTTTATAATAATAACGAGTGTGTCAGCATTTGACACAAAGGTACGATTTTGATACTGATTATTTAATCAGTATATATAATAAAAGACATGGAGTTTATAAGGAAAGGAGATTCCTAATGGCTACGGATATTGGAATTGATTTAGGTACTGCGAGTATTTTAGTATATGTAAAGGGAAAGGGTGTCGTATTAAAAGAGCCTTCAGTGGTTGCTTTTGATGTAGATACAAGAAAGATTAAGGCAATTGGTGAGGAGGCTCGTCTGATGATTGGACGTACTCCTGGTAACATTGTAGCGGTTCGTCCTTTAAGACAGGGTGTAATCAGTGATTACTCTGTTACAGAGAAGATGCTTAAGTATTTTGTTCACAAGTCAGTGGGCAAAAGCTTATTTGGAAGAAAGCCCAGAATTTCTGTCTGTGTTCCAAGTGGAGTAACAGAAGTAGAGAAGAAGGCTGTAGAAGATGCAACTTACGCAGCAGGAGCAAGAGATGTAAAGATTATTGAAGAGCCTGTAGCAGCAGCAATCGGTGCTGGTATTGATATTGCGAAACCATGTGGTAACATGATTGTAGATATCGGTGGAGGTACTTCTGATATCGCGGTTATTTCTCTTGGTGGAACAGTAGTAAGTACATCAATTAAAGTTGCTGGAGACGATTTTGATGAAGCAATCGTTCGTTATATGAGAAAGAAACATAATCTGTTAATCGGTGACCGCACAGCAGAGGATATTAAGATTCAGGTAGGAAGTGCATACACAAGAGCAGAAGAGTCTTCTATTGAAGTAAGAGGACGTAACTTAGTTACTGGGCTTCCTAAGACAGTT
This sequence comes from bacterium, assembly GCA_963600375.1. GTDB lineage: Bacteria > Bacillota > Clostridia > Lachnospirales > Lachnospiraceae > Anaerobutyricum. Next base: position 2,609 of record CAVCBH010000100.1, read on the forward strand.
ACTGTAACTTCTGAAGAGACAAGAGAAGCGCTTCGTGAAGCAACAGCACAGATTGTAGAAGCTGTTCACAGTGTATTAGAGAGAACTCCGCCAGAATTAGCAGCAGATATTTCTGACAGAGGAATCGTACTTACCGGTGGTGGAAGTATGTTACAGGGATTAGAACAGTTAATTGAGGAAAAGACAGGAATTACAACAATGACAGCCGATGATCCGATGACAGCAGTTGCAATCGGTACAGGTCAGTACATTGAGTATCTTGGTGCAAAGTAGGAGATTTTAAATGGCTCATCTGGAAGGATATGTAAGTCATATTCGCTTTCATAATGAGGAAAATGGATATACCGTAATGGAAATTGAAACAACCCACGGGGACGAAGTCCTCGTGGGAAATTTTCATTATATCAATGAAGGCGAGTATATTTGTGCGGAAGGCGAATATGTAGATCATCCGGCACATGGTCCACAATATCGTATGACATCCTATACGGTAAAGGAGCCGGAAGATAAGGCAGCGATGGAACGCTATCTTGCATCAGGTGCCATCAAAGGAATGGGTGCAGCACTGGCAGCAAGAGTAATTAAAAAGTTCAAGGGGAACACCTTTGATATTATAGAAAATGAACCGGAGCGTCTGGCAGAAGTGAAGGGAATTTCATTGAAAAAGGCGATGGATATTGCAGTGCAGTTTCAGGAAAAACAGGAGATGCGCCATGCAATGATGTTTTTGTCGGATTATGGAATTACCAGCCGGTTTGCTGTGCGTATTTTTGAAGAATATGGCGACAAGATGTATGATGTTTTGAAGACGAATCCATATAAGCTGGCAGAAGATATTTCAGGAATTGGTTTCCGGGCGGCAGATGCGATTGCGGCAAAGGCAGGAATTGCGCCAGATTCAGATTTTCGTGTATGTGCAGCTATTTTATATGCATTACAGCAGGCATCACTTTCTGGTCATGTATATTTGCCTAAAGATATTTTGTGTCGGAGCGCTGGACAGTTGCTTTCTATGGCTCCGGAATTTATAGAAGATCATCTGATGGAACTGGTTCTTGATAAAAAGTTGATGATACGGACAGTAAAAGAGGAAGAACATATCTACTTAAGTTCTTATTATTTTATGGAGTTAAATACTTCCCGTATGCTTTTGAATCTTGATCTGCATTTTCCAATGGAAAAGGGAGAGTATGGTAAGAGAGTCAGTGAACTGGAGGAATCTATGGATTTTCAGCTTGATCTTTTACAAAAACAGGCAGTGGAAGAAGCGCTGACAAAGGGAGTTGTCGTAGTTACCGGTGGTCCGGGAACAGGAAAGACAACAACAATTAATCTTATGATTCGCTGCTTTGAGATGGAAGATATGGAAATTGTTCTGGCTGCACCAACAGGAAGAGCAGCAAAAAGAATGACCGAAGCGACAGGTTATGAGGCGAAGACGATTCACCGCTTGTTAGAAGTATCCGGTGGAATCGAAGAGGGGAACAGTTCTCATTTTGAAAGGAATGAGGACAATCCGATTGAGGCAGATGCAGTCATTCTTGATGAGATGTCCATGGTGGATATTCATCTGATGTATTCTCTTCTTAAAGCAATTGTTCCGGGAACGAGATTGATTCTTGTAGGAGACTCCAATCAGCTTCCAAGTGTTGGCCCAGGTAATGTTTTAAAAGATATCATCGATTCGAATGCATTCAGTGTTGTTCGACTTTCCAAAATCTATCGTCAGGCAGAAAGCAGTCATATCGTGTTGAATGCGCATAAAATTAATGCTGGAGAACCTATTGCGTTAAATAATAAAAACAAAGACTTCTTTTTCTTTGAAAAACAGGATGTACGCTCGGTAATGGGAGCATTAGTCTATCTGGTAAAAACCAGGCTTCCGGAATATATAGGAACATCACCATTTGAAATACAGGTTCTTACTCCGATGCGTAAGGGAGAGCTTGGTGTTGAACATTTAAATGAAGTTCTCCAGTATTATTTGAATCCGGCCGCGGAAAGTAAGAAGGAAAAGGAAGGCCGGACGGGTGTCTTTCGTGAGGGCGATAAAGTAATGCAGGTTAAGAATAATTACAAGCTCGAATGGAAAATCACAAATGCCAAAGGATTCTCCGTTGAAGAAGGACTTGGTGTATTTAATGGCGATATGGGGATCATCAAGCAGATCAATACATACTCGGAACGCATCACTGTTGTATTTGATGAAAACCGTCAGGTGGAATATCCATTTTCCAATTTGGATGAATTGGAGCTTGCGTATGCGATTACTATCCATAAGTCCCAGGGAAGCGAATATCCGGCAGTGGTTCTGCCACTTCTTAGTGGACCGCCGATTCTGTGTAACAGGAACTTGCTGTATACCGCGATCACAAGAGCACAAAAATGTGTTGCGATTGTGGGAAGACAGTCCATGGTAGAACAGATGATTCACAACGAGACAGAACAGAAGCGCTATTCAGGGCTGAATGAATGTCTTGCCGAGGGAATATGAAGTGCAATATAAATAAGAGTGCATTATCAATTATTCAGTCCCTGGCAATTCCTATACAGATGGACAGAATATAAACATTGGTGATTCCGGCGCCTAAAAGGATGCGGGTGCAGGCCTCCATAGTAGCGCCGCTGGTATAAATATCATCGACAAGTAATACAGAGAATGAAGAGCTTTTTTGAATAAGGGTATTGTATCGTGAATTAAAACGAAATGCGTTTATCAGATTGTTAAGACGAGCCTGTGGACTGAACTGCTTCTGCGGAAGTGTATCTACAGAGCGAATCAGCATATCAGGATAATGAGAGAGGTTAAAAGAGAGGGCGATTCTGCAGCTTAGCAGTTCGGCCTGATTATAACCTCTCTTTTTGTATTTGTTTTTGTGAATGGGAACAGGTATAACAGCATCAATTCCAGGATTTTCAATCGGAGAGCATTGCCTGCATAAAAGTTCCCAGATAAAGAAGTCGGCAAGTCTTCGTCTGTTTTGGTACTTAAAGGCACTCATGATGTGGCGTGTCTTCTTATTATATAAAAACAGAGAGAAACCGTTTATAAAACTCTTTGGAAAAACGCGGCAGTCATAACAATATTCCTGTGTAGACTTTGAAACCGGTTTTCCGCAACGCAGACATACGGCTCCCTGTATTACAGGAAGCTTTCGATGACAGACTTCATGAATGAACGTGCCGTAAGGAAGCAACTTATCGCAGACCGGGCAATGTCTGGGAAAAAGAGCTGTTAAAATATAATATTGAAATAATAACTTTCCCTTCTGACTTGTAGTATACAAATAAGCCAGAAAAAGCTTTATCGTTTGTAAGAGGTGCGGAAAATGTATATATGTGTTCATAGAATATCCCCTTACATTATTTAAAGTTTTTATGCTCGTCCGGTACTGCCAAATCCACCGCGGTCCTTGCCATCTAAATGCTCACATTCTTCAAAAGAAATTGTTGGCTGGTGTTCCATGATGCGGAACTGGCAAACACGGTCATTCACATGAATCTCTGTATCACGAACGGCTAAAACTGGCATGAACCACTGATCGTTATCGCCGCAGTAGGACTCATCAATAACACCCATATGATTCGTCTGTATTATACCAAAGTTCTTAAAAGTAGAACTTCTGGGAACAACATGCGCCTCATAACCTTCTGGGAGTTCCATGGCGATACCAAGCGGAATAAGGGCAAAATCCCCCTTCTTTAAAGAAATATCATCGGCGGCACGAAGGTCGATCCAGTCGGATTTTCCATCAATATAAGTAAGTTTCTCGATCTTGTCAGTGAAATACTTGATGCGAATTGTCTGTTTCATAAATAAAATCCTTCTTTCTTTATAATTATATCTATCTTTATATTATGGCTATCTTTGTGTCATAAGATATTATTGTACCACCCGCTCAGTAATAATAGTTTATGGACAATCCTGTTGCAATTCACAACAAAAGAGTTACGAATCAAACTATAAAATCCATATCCAACAATACCTTAAAAACTAGATGGATGGAACACTATCTCAGATTTCAAATAGCAGTTAATATATTAGCGTGTTCTATCTGTAGCAGAAACTGTCAGTAGGTAACATATCTTTGAAATCGATGGTAAACAAAAGTAGGTGTATTCTGATGAGAAAAATTAGAGTTAAAAATCTTTAATTTATGACATCATCATACACGAACATTCGTTTCTTGTCAATAACAAATTTTCCATAAATTGGATGGAAAACAGAGCGAAAATTATCTGAAAACAGTAAAGAAAAGATAATATTGATAGACTTGTTTATATCTCGACAGTTATCAAGATTTTATCCACATTTTAAGAAAGTATCAAAAATTTTAAAAATAAGCATAAACATTTGGTCTTGGAAATCAAAAACAGACTTTATCCACTTTATCCACAATGAAGTGTGGATTTTGTGGATAACTTATACACATTGTGGAAATAGAGCAAGGCTGATGCTTGCAGGAATGATCTTTCAAACACGCTCTGGAGTATGTTCGTTCATTTGTGCAAAAAGCAAAATTGATGTTTGCAAAATTGACTTTAGATAGGTAGGAGTGTATAATGTTGAATATGTAAGCAAACATTAAGTTGTGCAAAAAGAAAGGAAAAAGGAAAATGAAAAGAAAAATAATGGTATTCATGCTGAGTGCAGCACTGGGATTGGGAATGACAACGAGTGTCTATGCTAACCAGACAGACACGTCAGTGAAAGAGAGTGTATCTGTTGCGAGCAAGGAAGATGAAGAAGTTCTTGCAAGGGGCAGCAGTGAAGATGGAACAGTTTCCTATGTATTGTATGAGAACGGAAGTGCGGTAATTAGCGGCACAGGAACTATTGATAGATCTCTGCTCTATTCTCATATAAGACAGGTAAAGTCCGTTACAATTGAGTCCGGAGTGACAGCGATTAGCGAAGATGCCTTTATGGAGTACTGGCAGTTAGAAGAAGTATCGATTCCTGACAGTGTAGAGAAGATCGGTTCTTCAGCATTTAATGGATGTTCTGCACTGACAAGTGTGAATCTTCCTTCAGGACTTACGACTATTGAGGACAGTCTTTTTTGTGAATGCAGCAGTTTAACCAGCATTACAATTCCTGAAAAAGTAACAGCAATCGGTAATTATGCATTCGATGGATGTACAGAATTAGCCAGTATAATTATGCCAAAAAGTGTAGAATCTATTGGCTGCCGTATGTTAGGAACGGAATATAATGCGAATCTGGCAATTCAGTATGGTGGAACAGAGGATGAGTGGAATAATATTTCAGTTGATAGTGATGATAACGAATGGTATACGGATGAAGATGTTTTAGCCAACATGAAGTTTACCGATGCTGGGGATAAAGGCGGAGAAACTGAAAAAGTATGTAATCATTCTTACGCATTTAACGGCTGGAAGGAAGAAGCGAATTGCCAGCATCCGGGAACCATGATAATGAAGTGTACATTTTGTGGTGATACTATGGAGCAAAAAGGAGCGAATCTTGGGGATCATGTTCTGGCTAAAACAGATGCAGTTGCAGCAACATGCGAAAAGGCTGGAGTAACAGAAGGAGCCGTATGTACCGTTTGCGGTAAAGTAATCACAAAAGCGACAGAGATTCCTGCACTTGGTCATGCATGGAGCAGTGAAGGAACAGTAACAAAAAATGCCACCTGCGCAGAAAACGGTGTACGTACATACACTTGTACTCGTGAAGGCTGTGATCAGGTTAAGACAGAGTCTCTTGGAAAACTGGCACCGAAAGTCAGTGCCCAGCGTACAACATCATCTATTTACAAATGTCTGAAACTCAGAAAAATTACATTTACCAGTTCCATTGAGAATTATGAGTATGCAGCTGTAAAGAATGGGAAGATAGGCGATATCACAGCACGGGGAATCATATATGCAGATACAAAGACTCTTGGTTCTGATGAGCTTGTGATTGGAGCAAATGGAAGTAAGGCATTTGCTGTTCCAACAAGATGTATTACAGATAAGACGTTTTCCTGGAATATTGTTCCAGCAGGATTATGCAGACAGTATACTGTCCGAAGCTGGGTACAGTACAAAGATAGTAATGGCAAGACTGTTTATGCATTCTCTGAACCTCTTACTGTCAGCTATAACAGTTTAAGATAATTTAATATCAGGTAAAGTGAAAAAGTGGAAGGAGCATCCGTATCAGTAAATGCCGATACGGATGCTCCTTTGTTTATAAATTATTAAATGCGTACAGTGTTGCAATAATTTTGCAGACACACCCCATATTATCGCTAAAATGAAATGCAAAAGAAGATATTATCTGCCCATTTTTCAGGATTTTGTGCATAAAAAGGATTGACGAACTCAAATCGGTATGATATATTAATGTGGCGATGGAATAGGTCTTTTTTTTATGCCTAAAATCGGTTTATGAGAATAAACCCTACGTTTAACAAAATTGGAGGTGGAAGTTGTGCGCGTGAGAATCACATTGGCATGTACAGAATGTAAACAGCGTAACTACAATACTACAAAGGAAAAGAAAAATCATCCTGAAAGATTAGAAACCAGAAAGTATTGCAGATTCTGTAGAAAGCATACTGTTCATAAAGAAACAAAATAGTCGGACCGGTTTTTAAGGAGTGATAAGATGAGCGACGAAACAAAGAAAACAGAGAAGACAAGCTGGTTTCAGGGCCTTAAAGCCGAATTTAAAAATATCAGCTGGCCTGACAGAAAAACGCTTATCAGAGAGACAATTACAGTAACGGTTGTATCCGTTGTCCTGGGTGTCATTATTGCTACCCTGGATATGGTTCTCCAGTATGGAATTAATTTTCTGGTCTAGTATAAAGGTAAAGGTGAATATATGTCAGAATTAAACTGGTATGTGGTCCATACTTACTCAGGCTACGAGAACAAGGTGAAGGCTAATATTGAGAAGACAATTGAAAACAGAAAGCTTCAGGATCAGATATTTGAAGTAAGAGTCCCTCTTCAGGACGTAGTCGAGATGAAGGGTGGAGTCAAAAAGAACGTATCTAAGAAAATGTTCCCTGGCTATGTGTTAGTTAACATGGTCATGAACGACGATACATGGTATGTTGTTCGTAACACCAGAGGTGTGACAGGCTTTGTTGGTCCGGGGTCAGATCCGGTACCACTTTCCGAAGCGGAGATGAGAAATCTTGGTATTGCTGCTAACAGTGATAAGCAAGAAGTAGAGATTGATATCGAAGTTGGCGATTTAGTGGAAGTAACTTCAGGCGCCTGGGAAGGAAGAGTAAGCACTGTAACGGCAATTAACATGAATAAACAGACTGTTACCATCGAAGTAGATATGTTTGGTCGTGAGACTTCTGTAGAGATTGAATTTGTAGATGTTAAGAAGTTATAAGATACTCCGTAAGGAGCAGAAAAGTGGGAGGGACATTCCCGCAATTACCACAATAGGAGGTTAGCTATCATGGCAAAGAAAGTCACAGGTTATATTAAATTACAGATCCCAGCAGGAAAGGCAACTCCAGCACCACCTGTAGGTCCTGCTTTAGGTCAGCATGGTGTGAATATTGTCCAGTTTACAAAGGAATTCAACGCTAGAACAGCAGATAAAGGCGATTTGATCATTCCTGTAGTTATTACAGTATACCAGGACAGAACATTCAGTTTTATTACTAAAACACCACCAGCAGCAGTATTATTAAAGAAATACTGTAACATCAAATCCGGATCAGGTGTTCCTAACAAGACAAAAGTTGCTTCAATTTCTAAAGATAAAGTAAAAGAAATTGCAGAGATGAAGATGCCTGATTTAAACGCAGCGAGCATCGAAGCAGCAATGAGCATGATCGCTGGTACTGCCAGAAGCATGGGCATTACTGTAGAAGATTAATCGGAATTGATTAGATACAACGAAGTGGGAGGGTCGCTCCCGATAATACCACAGGAGGTTATTTAGAATGAAAAGAGGAAAAAGATATCAGGAAGCTGCAAAGCTCAGAGATAAAACTAACTTATACGACGCACCGGAAGCAGTAGCCATCGTAAAAAAAGCTGCCAGTGCAAAATTTGATGAAACTATCGAAGCTCATTTCAAAATGGGTCTTGACGGACGTCACGCTGATCAGCAGATCCGTGGAGCAGTAGTTTTACCTAATGGTACAGGTAAAAAAGTACGTGTTCTCGTATTTGCTAAAGGTGATAAGGCTGAAGAAGCTGTAGCAGCAGGAGCAGAATTCGTAGGAGCTGAGGAACTTATTCCAAAGATCCAGAACGAAGGATGGTTCGATTTCGATAAAGTTGTTGCAACACCTAACATGATGAGCGTTGTTGGTCGTCTTGGTCGTGTACTTGGACCAAAAGGTTTAATGCCTAACCCTAAGGCTGGAACAGTAACAATGGATGTTGCTAAGGCTGTTCAGGACTTAAAAGCTGGTAAGATCGAGTACAGACTTGATAAGACAAACATCATTCACGTGCCAATCGGAAAAGCTTCTTTCACAGAGGAGCAGTTAAACGAAAACTTCCAGACATTAATAGATGCCATCATTAAGGCAAAACCAGCGGCAGCTAAGGGACAGTACATCAGAAGTGCTACACTTACTTCTACAATGGGCCCTGGCGTTAAGCTGAACCCAGCTCGTTTCTAATTAGAGATACAGTATTTTATTTGTTCATAGTGCAGTTTACGAATTGTTCTATGCGGATGATAAACCTGTAGCATCAATTAGATGTGAGGAAAAGGCAACAGATTTCTATTTATCTTTTAGATAAAAAAATCTGTTGCCTTTTTTATTATGTTCCAAACTTTATTATCATTATCATTATCATAGGCAGAGCGTGTTTGAAAAATCATTATAAATTGTAATCTACATCTTGCAGCAAGCATTTTTCAAACACGCTCTGGAAAAAAAGTCGGTCATAAATTAAGCCATAATTAAGAAATGAACATATAGACGAAGCACCATAGTCAGTGTATAATAAAAAAGAAATAAAGCAGAAGATTTTATTTCTGCAATATGATAATTGAATTAAGAAGGAGGAAAAGTATGAGAAATCAGTTAAAAAGACATTTTAGTCTGTTTTTAGCAGTACTGTTGGTTCTTACAATGATACCGGCAAGTACAGTAAAGGTATCTGCTAAAGCAGCAGCAACAACAACAGCCGCAAAGCAAGCAACGAAGAAAGCTACAAAGAAATCAACGAAAAAGACAACAACGAAGAAAAAGAAACAAAGAACTGTATTTATAGCAGCAGGACATCAGCAGAGAGGAATTTCTTCTACTGAACGATTAGCACCAGGTTCTTCCAGAAGAAAGGCAAAACTGACTTCCGGTACAGCAGGTGTACGTACACATATCCCAGAATACAAGACCAATCTGGCAATTGCAAAGGCTGCAAAGAAAGAATTAGAGAAGCGTGGATATAGAGTAATCATGCTCAGAACAACGAATAATTGTCCTTTATCTAATCAGCAGAGAACAAAGAAAGCCAATGCAAGCGGCGCAGACATTCATATCTGTATCCATTGTAATGCATCAGGAGCAAGTGCACAGGGACCATTAGTGTGCGTACCAGGAAGTTCTCGTTATGTAGGCAAAAAGATTTTCAACAGTTCCCGCAAATTAGGAAGCAATCTCTTGTCATCTGTTGCTAAGGCAGTGAAGAAGAGAAGCCATGGAACAATTCGTTCTGATTACTATACAACAATTAACTGGGCTAAGATTCCTACCATCATTCTTGAATGTGGATTCCTCACAAATTCTACAGAAGACCGCCAGTTAAATTCCGCTTCTTACCAGAAAAAACTTGCAAAAGGAATAGCAAACGGAGTAGATAATTATTTTAAATAAGAGATTATGATGAGAGAAAGAAAAAGAGAACAACGACACAAAAAAACAGCGCTGTATTATTATATAGCGTTTGTAGTAATAGCTTTTCTTGGAACTGGCTCAGCGTTATATCTAAAAGGAGGAGTGCCTTTGGTAAAAGAAGGTACTCCGATTTTTATGAAGATAGCTGGGGTAATGCTATTGCTATTATTTTCAATCGTTCTATATTATACGAATGGAAAAAGAAAGTATAAAATAGCCGGAATTATTGGGATTTTGCTTCTGGCAGGAGTATTTTCGTGGTTTGCTTCTGGAATTTCGAATGAAATTATGTTAAAACCACAGACATTAGATACACCAGAAACAGAATTTAAGCGATATGATATCCAAAATGGACATTTTACAGTAAAAGAACCAAATCCTAATATTGTAAAAGAAATTGATGTTGATTCGCTGAGAAACGTTGTAATACATTTTTCTAAACCAATTCAGCAAGAGATAGCAATTAAGGTATTATATACAAATGAAAAAGAAGAAAGTTTTGATAAAGAAAAGAAAATAAATGTTAAAGCAGAAAAAGGAGATAAGGAAGTAATTGTTCCAATCAATCAGGCTAATGTTAATAAAATAAAAATCATAATCGGAAAAAAGATTGGTGTCCAATTTGATTTTGCTTCAATAGAGATAAATGGAAATTATAAGGAACGCATCCAGGAAAAAGGAAAAGAATTTCTGGCTTATTATATATCATTTTTAGCTTTACCGTGTTGTCTGGTATTATTTACAGGATTAAAAGAATGGCAGAAGAAGATAGAAAATAATATTTTAATTAAAATTTTAGCATTTCCATTTGCGATATGTGTACCATTAGGAATATTTCTGGTATTATTAGTTAAGTATCTGGTAGCGTGGGTAAAAGTAACTTGTGGCGATGTCGCATTTTCTACAATATTACTGCAGCTTACCAGTCCGATTAAGGGAACGGATAGTGGAATTATTAATAGTATTATACAGACTGCTGTTTTGCCGCCAGTTATTTTAACAATAACATTTGCACTGGGATATTTGCTTTTTACAAGAGGTTTGTATACACTGCAAATCTTTCCTGAGAAGAAGATTCCAAGATGGAGCAAAATTATCATAGAACTTTGCGTAGCAGTAGTTCTTTTACATACCATTCATATGCAGGGAAGAGAAATTGGTATGTGGGATTATTTAAGAAGTTCGAGAGAAGTATCCACATTTTATGAAGATTATTATGTAGACCCAGCTAAGACTAAAGTGACAGTTCCGGAAAAGAAACAGAATTTAATTTATATTTTTATGGAATCCATGGAAAGTAGTTATGCGGATAAAGCAAACGGTGGAACTATGAATGTGAATTACATTCCTAATTTAACGAAATTGGCGCAGGAAAATGTCCAATTTTCGGATAAGGCAGACAAAAAAATGGGTGGTCCTGTATGCTTGGAGGGAACAGCATATACAGCAGGTGGACTTGTTGCTCAGACATCTGCCATTAATCTGAAAGTAAAAAATGCAGGAACAGTATCAGATACATTTTTACCAAACCTTACTGCAATAGGAGATTTTCTGAATAAAGAAGGATATCAGCAAGTATTTTTGTGTGGAAGTGACGGAGATTTTGCGGGTAGAGATGCTTACTTTAAAACGCATAAGAATTATAAAATAGAAGATTATAATGCGGCAATTAAAGAAGGAGATATTCCAAAAGATTATAAAGTTTACTGGGGTCATGAAGATAAGATACTTTATGAAAGAGCGAAAAAACAATTAAAGCAGCTTTCTTCTGGAAATAAACCATTTAATCTTACAATGTTAACAGTAGACACGCATTTTCCAACAGGATTTATCTGTAGTCTTTGTGATAATAAATATGATACCACTTACGGAAATGCCGTTGCCTGCGCTGATAAACAGGTAAATGATTTTGTAAATTGGATAAAACAACAGGATTTCTACCAAGATACGACAATTGTAATAGCAGGAGATCATACCTCCATGGTAGATACTGAGTCAGAATTCTGGAAAGCATTGAGTGGAAGTTACATCAGAACAGTATATAATACAATCATTAATCCACAGTGTTCTTACAAAGAGTCTGTAACACAGAATCGTAGATTTACAACAATGGATATGTTCCCAACAACAATGGCAGCCCTTGGAATAAAAATTGACGGAGACCGTCTTGGATTAGGAACGAACCTTTTCTCGGGAAAAGAAACTTTACGAGAAGAAATGGGAGGGAATTATATCAATAAGGAACTCAAAAAGAATGATAAAGAATACAATGCATTTTATTAACTCCTGATTTTACGGAGTAAAACAGACACTTCCAAAGAGAGCCAAGCCCCCGTATTGTGACTCTGGTTCTAAGGTCACAAATACAGGGTCTTGGCTCTCTTTGGAAGCTGTTCGTTGACTGCCCACGCAAATTCAGGATTTATTTTGTCAGGATGGAGAGTATCTTATTGGACCGTGCAACGAAAGCAGTCATTTCCTCTGGTTTTAATGGATGGTTTGCCAGCCGTGCCAGGTCATAAAGCTGCTGGCAGATCGTAGTAGTGTTTTCACTTTCATCGTTGTTTAAAACATACTGGACTAAGTCATTGTTCATATTAAGGACAAGAGTTTCACCCTCTGTTCCAAGTCCGGTAGAACTATTACTCATACCATACATTTCCATCATTTCAGACATACGTCTTGTCTGTTCGGAAACAGTAATCATAGAAGGCATATCCGCATTTTTCAGCTTTTCAACTTTTATGATCAGATTCTCAACACCTGTAGCTTTTTTGAACTTTTCAGAAAGCTTTTCTGTCAGTTCTTTTTCTTCATTTTCATCGATGGTTTCTTTGAAGTTGTCAGTCAGTTCTGAATCAATACGAAGGAACTTGACTTCAGGATTTCTCTGCTCTAAGTGAGAGATAAATGTTGTATCAATCTGATGTGTCAGATAGATCGCATCAATTTCCTGTTCTTTAAACATATTAATATACTGAGACTGTGCCACTTCATCCGTAATATAGAAAACTTTATTCTCATATTTTTCTTTACCAGCTTCAAGATAATCAGGAAGTGTGACATATTTGCCTTCCATATTTTTAAAGATAATATAATCCTTCATCTTATCATTGAACTTCTGGTCACGGATACAGCCAAACTTGATAAATGGACTGATATCTTCCCAGTATTTCTCATAATTTTCACGGTCTGTCTTACACATACCGGAAAGCTTCTCTGCGACTTTCTTAGTAATATAGTTAGAAATCTTCTTAACAAATCCATCATTCTGTAATGCACTTCTTGACACATTAAGCGGAAGGTCTGGACAGTCAATGCAGCCCTTTAATAATAAGAGGTATTCAGGGATAACTTCCTTAATATTATCGGCGATAAATACCTGATTATTATATAACTTAATCGTTCCTTCGATTGTATCATACTTTGTATTGATCTTAGGGAAGTAGAGAATACCTTTTAAATTAAAAGGATAATCCATATTCAGGTGAATCCAGAACAATGGCTCTTTATAATCGTGGAATACATCACGGTAGAACTCTTTATATTCTTCATCTGTACAGTCATTTGGATGCTTGGTCCATAATGGATGAATCTGGTTAATCGGTTTTGGGATATCTTCTTCCTCATCCTCAAGAGTTACTTCAGAATCCCCGTCTTCGGAATCTTTATCTTCAGAATCTGCATCACTGGAACCGGCATCACCAGAACCGCTATCTTCAGAATCTGTTACTTTGGAATCGCTATCTTTAGAGGCTGTCTCTTTTGCGTCAACATCTACAACTTCAGCTTCAGCGGACTTCTTAGCAGCTTCTTCCGCTTTCTTCTCTTCTTCCTCCTCATTTACGAAATAAATTTCAACTGGCATGAAAGAACAGTATTTGTTCAGAACTTCACGGCAGCGGTATTCGTTACAGAATTCGTAGCTGTCATCATTAAGATACAGAGTAATCGTAGTACCACGTTCTGTCTTATCGCCTTCTTCCATCGCAAACTCTGTGCCGCCGTCACATTCCCAGTGAACCGGAGCAGCTCCGTCTTTATAAGAAAGAGAGTCGATCGTTACTTTATCAGCAACCATAAATGCAGAATAGAAACCAAGTCCAAAGTGACCGATAATCTGCTCATCGCTCGCTTTATCTTTATACTGTTCCATAAAAGCGGCAGCGCCGGAAAAAGCAATCTGGTTGATATACTCATCTACTTCTTCCTCTGTCATACCAAGACCGTTATCAGTAAAAATAAGAGTCTTGTCCGTAGGATTGATGCGGACTTCTACTTTATACTTCTCATCATCTGTCTCTTGAAATTCGCCCATAACAGCAAGCTTCTTAAGCTTAGTTACCGCATCACATCCGTTACTCACTAATTCACGGATAAAAATATCGTGGTCAGAATAGAGCCACTTCTTTATAATAGGAAAAATATTTTCACTGTTAATTGATAAACTTCCCTGTTTAGCCATAATATACACTCCTTATAATTCATTATATAAATTCAGAACAATATTCAGTAAACTGCATCAGAAAACAGCCAGATCATTGGATGAAACGTCAATGAGACAGTGCCTTAAATATTGCCCTTGTATTTTTATCAATACCATTCTTATACTAATACCAGTGCTCTGAAATGTCAAGGGAAAATTAGCACTCATTAAAAAGGAGTGCTAATAAATGAACGTAGTTAACAGTATTGCTATTTAATGGATTAAAGAGCTCTCTTTCTCAGCTGTGAGAATTGTGTTATAATGCTATTTATTACTGCTGTGTAAGAGTAGAAAGAAAATAGAAAGCGAGAAGGAACATGAATCAGGAATTAATAAAGGAATTTAAAACAGATTTAAAAGATTTCCGGGAAATGACCCGGAAATTCTATGCCAGGGAAGTCAGCGTAAAAGAATATAAAGGATTTTCCGGCGGTTTTGGAAGTTATGCACAAAAGGGTGCTAAAGCAAGCATGCTTCGCCTTCGTATGCCAGGAGGCAGAGTAACAAAAGAGAAGTTAAAGTTTCTGGCAGATTCGATTAAAAAGTATGACATAAAGAGAGTCCATATCACCACCTGCCAGACAGTACAGTTCCACGATCTTGATGAAAAAGCAGTCTGTAATCTTATGGAAGAGGCGATGGATGCCGGAATCATCACTCGTGGAGGGGGCGGAGACTTCCCGAGAAATACGATGGCCTCCCCTCTCTCCGGCGTAGAACAGGGAGAATATTTTGACGTACTCCCCTATGCACAAGAAGCAGGAGACTATCTGATGGGGATTATCAAAACAGTGAAGCTCCCAAGAAAGCTGAAAGTAGGATTCTCCAATTCTCCTGCCAATAGCACACATGCTACATTCCGTGACCTTGGCTTTCTGGCAAAAGAGAATGGAACATTTGATGTATACAGTGCCGGCGGTCTTGGCAATAATTATCGCATGGGAGTAAAAGTAGCTCAGGATATCGATCCGGCAGAAGTGCTCTATTACGTAGAAGCAATGGTACGTACTTTTACCACCTACGGCAATTATGAGAACCGTGCCAAATCCAGAACAAGATATATGCAGGAAACATTAGGAGCCGAAGGATATTCTAAAGCTTATCAGGAAAAAGTGGCAGAAGTAAAGGCAGAATATAAAGACACTCTGCTTATAAATAAAAATGCGGATCATAATGGAAACCCAGTAAATAACAATGAGAGCACGAATAACGATGGAAACCCGGTAAATAACAATAAAAGCACAAATAACGATAGAAACCAGACTGATAACGATCAGCTTCCAATAAATTCTGCCACAGCAGAGCGCATCATCGCACAGAAACAAACAGGGCGATATGCCGTCGCTTATCATCCGATCGGTGGAATCGTCCCACCAGAGAAGTTCGGACAGATCTGTGATGCCGTGGCAGAGATTCCGGATGCAGAAGTACGCATTGCACCAGACGAGACAATGTATATCATTAACTTAAATGAAGAACAGGCACAAAAAATGCTTATGATTACATCCGATAGTGCCAGAAATCTGTTAGAAACCTCTGTATCCTGTATTGGCAATACCGTATGCCAGATCGGGCTTAGAGATTCCCAGGGCTTACTTGCCAGTATTCTGTCCGCAGTAGAAGCCTGTCATTTTGCAGATGGCATACTGCCAAGAATCCATATTTCAGGCTGCCCGTCCTCCTGCGGAACACACCAGATTGGCAGACTGGGCTTTCGTGGCGCATCCAAACGTGTCGATGGAAAGATGCAGCCGGCATTTGCTTTCTATGTAAATGGACAGGATGCACAGGGCGAAGAACAGTTTGGCGAGGAATGGGGTATTATGGCAGCCAAAGATATTCCGGACTTTTTTGTAGAACTTGGACAGGCTGTTTCCAAAGAAGAAAAAAACTATGAGGCCTGGTATGCCAAAAGTCCAGAAAAGCTTAGAAAAATAGCAGAAAAATACATGAACTAAGAATACACATACAGGTTAAGGAGAGTGGCAGAAGCAATCGTATCCTTGTAGTAAGAAGAAAAAGTAAATAGAAAGTGATGGAAATGTTTGATATAGATAGTAGAGGGATCTATACACAGGCAGGTAAATGAAATTACAGTGAGAAAATGGATTGTACTTTTTAAAGTACAATCCATTTTTGTAAAGAAAAGTTTACAAGAATAACAGAGGAAGTTGACATGCATCGGTTATACTTTATGTAGTTTTACTACAAAGGGGCGTAAGAAATGATAATAGAAGAGATACAGGCGGCATTTCCCAAACTTCGAAAGTCAGAGCAAAAGGCGGCTTCGTATATGTTAGAACATGTCGAAGAGATGGAGAAGATCTCACTCGGGAAAATGGCGAAAGAAGCAGGCGTTAGTGAGGCGACTGTTGTTCGGATGTTGAAAGCGGTTGGCTATAAAAGTTTTAAAGAAATGAAAATCGCATTTGTGGAAGAAAGGATGAAGAAAAGAGAGAAGGAAGGAATCGGTATTCTGGGAATTTCCATGCAAAAAGGAGAACAGATAGAAGATGTACCGGGGCGGATTATTCAGAACACAATCAGTCTTTTACAAGATTCTTTAAAGTCTATTTCTGCTAAAAAGTTAAAAAAAACAGTCAGAGCAATAGAAAAAGCAGACAGAGTGTGTCTTTTTTCTGTCGAGAATTCCAATGCGGTGGCAGAGGATTTACAGACGAAGCTGATGTATTTGGGGATTCAATGTGAATATACAAAGGATTATTATCTGCAAAGCATTCAGGCAGGAAATATGAAGAAAGGAGAAGTTGCGATAGGAATTTCTTATTCGGGAACATCCATTAATACGGTGGATGTCTTAAAAGAGGCAAAAAAGAATGGAGCGACAACGGTTGCCATTACAAACTTCGATAAGACCCCACTTGTGGATCATGCGGACATCGTAATTCTAACCTCGGATAAGCAGTTTCTTTATGGAAATGATATTTTTTCAAGAACAATTCATATGGCAGTTGTCGATATGATTTATATGGGATTGTTGGTAGATGACTATGAAAAATATCATCACAGGTTGAGAAGCAGTGGTCAGATGGTACAACTTAGAAAGTATGAAAAATAGAAAAAGTTTGTCCGGTTTTATGTAGAAATGCTACATAAAATCGGACTTTTTTTGTAAATTTTCCTTTACAAATCTTTACATCGATTTGATTGTAAATCGGGTAGACCGGTGCTAATCTTTGAAGCGTGCAGGATATAGCAGTGCACAAAATACAGGAGGTAAATATGTTAGAACTTAAGAATATTGTAAAAAAATATGGAAATAATGTTATTTTAGATGATATTTCTCTTAAGATTAAAAAAGGAGAAATCGTTTCTATTCTTGGACCATCTGGAAGCGGTAAGACAACATTATTAAATCTGATTCTTGGAATTACAGATATTTCTTCAGGAAAGATTATTTATGATGGAGAGGACATTACAGAGATTTCTTTAGAAAAAAGAGGATTCAACATTGTATTTCAGGATTATGCATTATTTCCGAATCTGAGCGCATATGAGAATATTGTGTATGGACTTCGAAATAAACCGGGAATTTCCACAAAAAAAGATGTGAAGGACTTCATTCATTTGCTTGGATTAGAAGAGCATTTAAATAAGAGAATTGATCAGCTTTCCGGAGGCCAGAAACAAAGAGTTGCCTTAGCGAGGACGATGGTTATGAAGCCAAAGATTTTGTTATTAGATGAACCATTAAGCGCGTTAGACGGCGTAATTAAGGAATCTATTAAAAGTAAAATTAAAGAAATTGCCAGAGAATTTTCCCTGACAACGATCATTGTAACACATGATCCGGAAGAAGCATTAACATTATCTGATAAAGTTTTGATTATCAATGATGGTGAGATTGCACAGTACGGAACACCAGAAGAAATCATTCAGCAGCCGGCAGATGACTTTGTAGAAAATTTCATTTTGAATCAGTTAGAAATCAAGAGAACGAATATTTTCCATCTGTTTGCCGGATGTGCGGCAACTGCGTAGAACAGGGGGATATCGTACATGAATCGACCAAAAAATGTGGAAATTAGAGGGATTTTTTTTATGATATGTATCTTGTTTGGTGCATTTCTTCTGATTCCAATGCTTATGATTCTTCAGAAATCTTTTATAGGAAATGAAGGATTTACGTTGAAATTTTATAAAAATATTTTAGGTGGAGCCTTTCTTAAAATATTTGCAAACAGTGTGGGAATTGCAATGGCAAGTGCGGTGATCACAACAGTGCTGGCCTTTATTCTGGCATACAGCATTCATTTTACCAATATTCCTGCGGTTGCGAAAAAGGGAATTCATATACTGGCGGTAATGCCGATGCTTTTACCGACAATTACATACGGCTTCGCAATTATTTATTCTCTCGGAAAGCAGGGACTTTTGACAAAGCTTTTCGGTAAACAGTTATTTGATATTTATGGCTTAAAAGGTCTGCTGATAGGCTATATCATCTATACATTACCAGTTTCATTTTTATTGATTAATAACACAATGAGTTATATCGATAAAAAGTTTTTGATAGTATCAAGAGTTATGGGAGATCATGCCGGGAGAACCTTCTATCAGACAATCCTGCGGCCTTTGTCCGGCACCCTGTCAGCTTCAGTAATCCAATCTTTCTTCTTAAGCTTTACTGATTTTGGTATCCCGGCATCGGTAGGTGGAAGGACAGAGGTTGTCGCAGGAAGACTTTATAATGAGATGCTTGGAAGTGTCCCAAATTTTAATAAAGGTGCAGTTGTGGCATTAATGATGCTGCTTCCATCTATTATCAGTATTCTTGTATTAAGTTATCTGGAAAAATATAATATTCGATACAATAAAGTTTCGGATATTGAAATGAAAAAGTCAAAGGCGAGAGACATTGTGTGCGCGATTGCATCTGTAGCAATTTTACTCTGTATCGTAGCAATTTTCGCGGTAATTATCATCGTGCCATTTATCGAAGAATGGCCATATCGAATTCATTTTACAACAGAACATTTTGCTTCGGTATTCCAGGACACAGAACTCACAATGGTTGTGAAAAATTCCATGTTGGTAGCAGCGCTTACCGCAGTTTTTGGGTCACTCGTTGTATATGGAGCAGCACTTGTAACGGCAAGAAGCAGCATTTCCGGTAAATGCAAAAAAGTAATCGAGAGTATTTCTCTTGTAACAAATACCATTCCAGGTATGGTGTTAGGTATCGCATTTTTACTTACCTTTTCAGGAAGCAGCTTACAAAATACAATCGCAATTATTATTTTCTGTAATATTATTCACTTTTTTTCAACCCCATATCTGATGATGAAAAGTTCGTTAGAAAAGATGAATGCATCCTGGGAAACGACGGCGAGATTGATGGGTGACAGCTGGCTGAAAACGATTATCCGTGTTGTCACACCCAATGCCATGTCAACTCTGTTAGAAGTATTTAG
Source organism: bacterium (assembly GCA_963600375.1). Taxonomy (GTDB): domain Bacteria; phylum Bacillota; class Clostridia; order Lachnospirales; family Lachnospiraceae; genus Anaerobutyricum. Next base: position 22,375 of record CAVCBH010000100.1, read on the forward strand.
TTATTATTTTATAAATGCAATGGTAACAGTCAGTGCGATTATCTTTATTACTGGAGCAAGAACCATGGTTATCACAGCCAAAATTAAAGAATTACAGCATTTTGCAAAATTTGATGAAATCTTTGTTTTATCTTTGTTGTTGTTTGTAATTAATATTGCTGCCAAAGCAGTTCTTTATCTGCTTACACAGTGGATGACCGTAAGTTCTAAAAATAAAAACAAGCAAAAACTTGCGAAAATAAAGGAGAATATGATGAGAAAGAAATTTTCAAAAAAAGGAATCACCAGAGTTGCAGCATTTTGTTTATGTACGATTTTAGGAGGAAGTGCCATTTTGACGGGATGTGGAAAAAGCAGCAGCACTTCTTCCACATCGGACCAGGTAGTCATTTATTCTAATGCAGATGATGAAGCCGTGGAAGCAATGAAAAAGACATTAGATGACAATGGATACAAAGGCGAGTATATGTTTCAGACATTTGGAACAAGTGAACTTGGAGGAAAACTTTTAGCAGAAGGCAAAAATATTGAAGCCGATCTCGTAACAATGAGCTCCTTTTACTTAGAAAGCGCGCAGCAGCAAAACAAAATGTTTAAAGACCTGACATTTGATACCAGTGCATTAGAAAAATATCCTTCTTATTATACACCGATTACTTCACAGGAAGGTGCCATTATTGTAAATACAGAAATGATGAAAGAAAATAATCTTCCGATGCCAACCTGCCTAAAAGATTTAGCAAAACCAGTATATAAAGGATTTCTTTCTGTAGTAGATATTGAAGGTTCTTCTACTGCATGGCTTATGATTCAGGCATTAGTCAGCGCCTATGGAGAGGACGGAGCAAAAGAGGTATTAAAAGGTATTTACAAAAATGCGGGAGATCATTTAGAAGAATCTGGTTCTGGTCCAATCAAAAAGGTACGTGCCGGTGAAGTTGCTATCGGATTTGGTTTAAGGCATCAGGCAGTCGCAGATAAGAAATCCGGTCTTCCAATTGACTTCGTAGATCCGAAAGAAGGAAACTTCTCATTAACAGAATCTGTAGCTGTTATCGATAAAGGGGATAAGACAAACGCAAAAGCAATGGATATGGCAGAATGTATTATCAAAAAAGGCCGTTCCGAACTTATTAAAACATATCCAAATCCTTTATACGATGGGGAAACTGCCGATAAAGCTAATGAATCTGCATATCCAAAGAAATTCAGCGAAAAGCTTACGGTAGATTTATTAGAGAAGCATAAGAAGTTATCTGAAGAATGTAAGTAGATGGTTTCAAAAGTATATGAAAGAGATTTTTGGAATAAAAAATACAAGGAGATTTAAAATGTATAAATTATTAACACCAGGACCACTGACAACAACCGATACTGTAAAAAAAGAAATGCTCGTAGACCATTGCACATGGGATGCTGATTATAAATCCATTACCCAGAAAATCCGCAGGGAACTTCTTGCACTTGCCCATGTAGAAGAACCAGAATATACTGCAGTACTCATGCAGGGAAGCGGAACATTTGGTGTGGAATCTGTTGTCACAAGTTCTGTAGGAAAAAATGACAAGATTCTTGTCTGTGAAAATGGCGCTTATGGTGCGAGAATGGCACAGCTTGCAAAACAGGCCGGGAAAAATGTAGTCGTATACCATGAAGAATACAGCCGTGTGCCAGATGCAAAACGGGTAAAAGAATATCTTGATGCGGATTCATCCATCACGCATGTAGGTATGATTCACAGCGAGACAACTTCCGGAATTTTAAATGATATCGCTGCTGTCGGTAAAGTAGTAAAAGAAGCCGGAAAAACCTTTATCGTTGATGGAATGTCCTCTTTTGCAGGCGTAGATATTGATGTAAAAGGAATCGGCATAGACTTTATTATCAGCAGTGCCAACAAATGCATTCAGGGCGTACCGGGATTTTCTTTCGTTATCTGTAAAAAGAGCGAACTCATACAATGTAAAGGAAACTGTGGAAGCCTTTCCCTTGACTTATATGATCAGTGGGAGACTATGCAAAAAGACGGTAAATGGCGTTTCACTTCGCCAACGCACGTTGTACTTGCCTTTGCAAAAGCGATAGAAGAATTAAAAGAAGAGGGCGGCATTCCAGCCAGAGCAAAACGTTACCGCGAAAATAACCAGTTATTAATCAGAAGAATGCGCGCTCTTGGCATCAAAACCTACATTGCTGATGCCCATCAGGGACCAATCATCACAACATTTTTCACTCCTAAAATAGATAACTTCTCCTTTGCAGAAATGTACGAATATATCAAGGAACGTGGCTATGCAATTTATCCGGGTAAAGTAACAGATGCAGATACTTTCCGCATCGGAAATATCGGAGAAATCTATAAAGAAGATATCGAAAAGGTAAGTGACATTATCGAGGAATACTTTGAGAGATGCTGCGGTGGACTTGTAAGACAGACAGCGTAATATAGCCCAATATAATTGGTTATAAGTGAGAAAAAATGAAGGGTATATAACTGGTTATAAAACTTTGTTTCAAGCGCATCAATATGATGAACTTCAAAAAATGAAAAGTGTATAACTGGTTATAAGCGTGAAAAAGTTAATAGTAAGAAATGAAATAATTTAAAGCAAATAGAAATAATAAGTACTAAAAATATTATGAATTTAGATAGCAATTCGATATATTGGATTAAGCACATCTTACAGAAAACATTTTTCAAACACACTTTAGAAAGGAAATAGAAAAATGGCAATTGAAGCAGTAATTTTTGACTGGGCAGGAACAACAGTGGATTACGGATGTTTTGCACCGGTACAGGCATTTATTGAAGCATTTAAAGCATTTGGAATCACACCAACGGAACAAGAAGTCAGAAAGCCAATGGGCATGTTAAAACATGACCACATAGAAACAATGATGAACATGAAGCGTATTCACAACGAATGGATTCGCATTTATGGAAAAGACTTTACCGCAGAAGATGTCGATAAAGTATATGAAGCAAGCGAAGCAGGCATCTTAAAAATCCTCCAAGATTTTGCAGAACCAAAGCCATTTGTCCTTGAAACAGTAGAAAAACTTCGTAAAGCAGGAATTAAAATCGGTTCCACCACAGGCTATACGGATGAAATGATGGCAATCGTTGTGCCAAAAGCAGCCCAAAACGGCTACGTACCAGACTGCTGGTTCTCCCCAAACTCTGTAGAAAACTTTGGTCGCCCATATCCATATATGATTTTCAAGAACATGGAAGCACTCAAAGTAAGCTCTGTAAAAAATGTTGTAAAAGTGGGCGATACCGTTTCGGATATTAAAGAAGGAATCGCTGCAGGAGTTACTACAGTAGGCGTTATTGAAGGAAGTTCCATCATGGGCCTTTCTCAGGAAGCTTACGAAGTACTTACTCCAGAAGAACAGGAAAAAGAGTGCCAGAGAGTTGCTCAGGTTTATAAAGAAACGGGAGCGGATCATATAATCAGGAATATAAGGGAATTAGAGAGTATTACTATTTAATTCATTAACAACGGACGAAGTCCGGGAACCAAATAAAGCATATTTGTGACTTTAGTCGCGGCGTGTTGAATACTTGCTTATGCGCTCTTATCCAACACTTGCTCCGAGGTCACAAATATGTTTTATTTGGTTCCCGGACTTTTGATAGTGGCTGTTTTTACTTGAATTAGAATAATTGTGGGAGAAATTTGGGGCATCAGCTAGTTGATGAATTACATAGTAAATCAGAACAAATATTTGGATTTGCTATGTACATTTGTTCGTATATTTGATATAATCGAAGACATACTACAATAAGAGGGAGGATATTTGCTTCATGGATCATTTTGAATTAGTGTCGGAGTTCGCGCCGACTGGAGACCAGCCACAGGCGATTGAAGAGCTGGTGAAAGGATTTAAAGAAGGAAACCAGTTTGAGACTTTGCTTGGAGTTACTGGTTCTGGTAAGACATTTACGATGGCGAATGTCATTGCACAGTTGAATAAGCCGACGCTGATTCTGGCACATAATAAGACGCTGGCGGCACAGCTTTACAGTGAGTTTAAGGCATTCTTTCCTCATAATGCGGTGGAGTATTTTGTGTCATATTATGATTATTATCAGCCAGAGGCATATGTTCCTTCCACGGATACGTATATAGAGAAGGATTCTTCGATCAATGATGAGATAGATAAGCTGCGCCACAGTGCGACGGCAGCGTTGATCGAGCGGAAGGACGTTATTGTTGTGTCATCAGTTTCATGTATTTACGGTATTGGTAGTAAGAATGACTATGCGAAGATGATGATTTCTCTTCGTCCGGGGATGGAGATTGACAGGGATGAGGTTGTGCGTCGTCTGATTGATATTCAGTATGTGCGTAATGAGCTTGATTTTAAGAGAGGCAGTTTTCGTGTACGTGGTGATGTGCTGGAAGTTGTGCCGGTTTCCTCTTTTGAAGATGCGATTCATATTGAGTTTTTTGGAGATGAGATTGACCGGATTATGCAGGTTGATGTTTTGACAGGAGAGATTAAGGCAAGTCTTAATTTTGCGGCTATTTTCCCGGCATCCCATTACGTTGTGCCACAGGAACAGATTGAGCGTGCAGTGAAGACGATTAAGGAAGAACTTGATGAGAGGGTTGCGTATTTCAAAGAGAATGACCAGCTTTTAGAGGCACAGAGAATTTCGGAACGAACGAATTTTGATATTGAGATGTTAAAGGAGACAGGATTTTGTTCTGGCATTGAGAATTATTCGAGACATTTGACCGGATTAGAACCGGGGAAAGCTCCGTATACGCTGATTGATTTCTTTGGGGATGATTTTCTTATGATTGTTGATGAGTCCCATATCACGATTCCGCAGGTGCGTGGAATGTATGCAGGAGACCGTTCAAGAAAGCAGACATTGGTTGATTTCGGTTTCCGGCTGCCTTCTGCTTTGGATAACCGCCCTCTTAATTTTGACGAATTTGAGGAGCGAATCGATCAGATGCTCTTTGTATCTGCGACTCCGAATGTCTATGAAGGAGAGCATGAGATGCTTCGGGCAGAACAGATTATTCGTCCGACAGGACTCCTTGATCCACCGATTGATGTCCGTCCGGTAGAGGGACAGATTGATGATTTGATCAGCGAGATTAATAAGGAAGTAGAGAAGAAGCATAAAGTTCTGGTAACTACACTGACGAAGCGGATGGCAGAAGATCTGACCGCCTATATGAAAGAGCTGGATATTCGTGTGAAGTACCTGCATTCCGATATTGATACATTAGAAAGAATTGAGATTGTAAGAGATTTGCGAATGGGTGTCTTTGATGTACTTGTTGGAATTAACCTTTTAAGAGAAGGACTGGATATTCCAGAAGTAACGCTGATTGCGATTCTTGACGCAGATAAGGAAGGATTTTTGCGTTCGGAAACTTCTCTTGTACAGACGATTGGTCGTGCTGCGAGAAACGCAGAGGGGCATGTTATCATGTATGGAGATACGATCACAGATTCTATGCGTGCAGCCATCACGGAGACAAAGCGCCGTCGTGAAATCCAGATGGCATATAATAAAGAGCACGGTATTACTCCGAGAACGATTCAGAAGGCCATTCGTGATGTTATTTCCATTACGAATGATGCCGAGGCTGACGGAAAGCGGTCGAAGGGGAATGCGTTAAAGAAAGATATGGAATCCATGAATCGCAAGGAACTCACGGAAATGATAGCTAAGTTAACGAAGAAGATGAACAAAGCAGCAGCAGAGTTAAACTTTGAAGAAGCGGCAGAATTAAGAGATGAACTCAAAAAGTATAAGATTGCTTTGAGGGATTATGATGATTAGAACCTATTAGAAAATGTTTTGGAAAGAGATGGATTTTTATGATTTTTGCGAAGAATTTATAAAATTATAAGATGTTATATTATAAGATGTTAGGGTCAAAAGGTGGCTTCTTATTAAATTGCATTAATTGTTTTTAAATTGTATGTTTTTGCTCTGCGAGATTACTCCAAAAGATTGGCTTTATACAACAATATTAGTTACAATTTTTATATAATCTGCAAACAATTAACACAATTCGAGAGTTCTAATGCTTTTGCCCCCAACATCATTATAAGATATTATAATATAAAAAGTTCTATTAAGAATTCTGCTTTAAAATAAGATACATTAGAGCATTAAAAAATGCCTTGGAAAGGATATAGATATAATGAGTGAAAAGAAAGAATACATTCGTATTCGAGGGGCGCGTGAGCATAACCTCAAGAATATTAATATAGATATACCGAGAAATGAATTTGTAGTACTGACGGGACTTTCGGGTTCCGGTAAGTCTTCTCTGGCATTTGATACGATTTATGCGGAAGGACAGAGGCGGTATATGGAGTCTCTGTCTTCTTATGCAAGGCAGTTTTTAGGTCAGATGGAAAAGCCCGATGTTGATGACATTCAGGGACTTTCTCCTGCTATTTCGATTGACCAGAAGTCTACAAATCGTAATCCACGTTCTACAGTTGGTACGGTAACGGAAATCTATGATTATCTGCGACTTCTCTATGCAAGAGTCGGGATTCCGCACTGTCCAAAGTGTGGAAAGGTGATTTCCAGGCAGACAGTAGATCAGATTGTAGATATTTTAATGAAGCTTCCAGAAAGAACGAAGATTCAGCTTCTTGCACCAATTGTAAGAGGTAGAAAGGGCGAACATGTAAAGATTTTAAAAGATGCGAAAAAGAGTGGCTATGTGCGTGTTCGTATTGATGGGAATCTATATGATCTTGCGGAAGAGATTCGCTTAGAGAAGAATAAAAAGCATAATATTGAGATTATCGTGGATCGTTTGATGATAAAGGAAGGAATTGAGAATCGTCTGACAGATTCGATTGAGACTGTAATGAAACTGACAGGTGGATTGTTATTGGTGGATGTTGTTGGCGGGGAGTCAATGAATTTCAGCCAGAGTTTTTCCTGTCCGGATTGTGGTATCAGTATTGATGAGATTGAGCCGAGAAGCTTTTCTTTTAATAATCCATTTGGAGCATGTCCAGTTTGTCATGGACTTGGATTTAAGATGGAGTTTGATGTTGATTTAATGATTCCAGATAAGAAGATGAGTATTGCAGATGGAGCGATTACTGTAATGGGCTGGCAGTCCTGCACAGACCCGAAGAGTTATACAAGAGCAATTCTTGATGCCTTAGCGAAGGAATATAATTTTGATCTGACTACACCATTTTGTGATTTGAGTTCGGAAGTACAGGATATTATTATTCATGGAACAAACGGACATGAGGTAAAGGTGTATTATAAAGGGAAGCGTGGAGAGGGTGTTTATGATGTTGCTTTTGAGGGATTGATTCGTAATGTACAGCGTCGTTATCGTGAGAATCATTCGGAACGTCAGAGAGCAGAATATGAGAACTTTATGACAGTGACTCCGTGTGATAGCTGTCATGGTCAGCGTTTAAAGCCGGAATCCCTGGCGGTAACGGTAGGAGAATATAATATTTCGGAATTAACCCGTCTTTCGGTAAAGCGATTGATTTCTTATTTTAATGAGATTGAACTGACCGAGAGACAGCAGCTTATCGGAAAGCAGGTATTAAGAGAAATTCGTGGACGAATTGGTTTTTTAAATGATGTTGGTCTTGATTATTTAAGTCTTTCACAGCCTACAGGAACACTTTCCGGTGGAGAGGCGCAGAGAATCCGTCTTGCAACGCAGATTGGTTCTGGTCTTGTCGGCGTAGCATATATATTAGATGAACCAAGTATTGGGCTGCATCAGAGAGATAATGATAAGCTTATCTCTGCTTTAAAGCGTTTGCGCGATCTTGGCAATTCTCTTATTGTAGTAGAACACGATGAGGATACGATGCGGGAGGCAGACTGTATTGTGGATATCGGACCGATGGCAGGTGAGAATGGTGGAGAAGTTGTTGCTGTTGGAACTGCCGAAGAATTAATGGCGAATCCGAATTCTATTACAGGAGCATATCTTAGCGGAAAAATGAAGATTCCTGTTCCGGAAGTTCATAGAAAGCCGCAGGGTTATCTGACGGTAAAGGGAGCGCAGGAGAATAATTTAAAGAATATTGATGTAAAGTTTCCTGTCGGTGTATTTACCTGTGTAACAGGAGTATCTGGTTCAGGAAAAAGCTCTCTCGTTAATGAGATTCTTTATAAAAAGCTTGCCTGCGTACTAAACCGGGCGAGAATCAAGCCAGGAAAACATAAAGATATCGAAGGAACAGAACAGTTAGACAAGATTATTAACATTGACCAGTCTCCGATCGGGCGTACTCCCCGTTCCAATCCAGCTACTTATACTGGTGTATTTGATCATATCCGTGAACTTTTTGCAATGACGAAAGATGCCAAGGCGAGAGGATACGATAAAGGACGATTCAGTTTCAATAAAAAGGGCGGCCGCTGTGAAGCCTGTGCCGGCGATGGAATTTTAAAAATAGAAATGCAGTTTCTCCCCGATGTGTACGTACCATGCGAAGTCTGTCATGGAAAGCGCTATAACAGAGAAACATTAGAAGTGAAATATAAAGGTAAGAATATATTTGAAGTATTAGATATGAATGTTGATGAAGCCTGCGAATTCTTTGAAAGTGTACCAACTATCCGAAGAAAGATAGAGACATTACGGGATGTAGGACTTTCCTATATTAAGTTAGGACAGCCATCAACAACACTTTCCGGTGGAGAAGCACAGCGAGTAAAACTTGCCACAGAATTAAGTCGCCAGAGTACCGGAAAGACAATCTATATCTTAGATGAGCCGACAACAGGACTGCACTTCGCCGATGTCCATAAATTAGTTGATATTTTGCAGCGCTTAACGGAAGGCGGCAATACTGTTGTAGTTATTGAGCATAACCTTGAAGTCATCAAAACAGCCGATTATATCGTTGATATGGGGCCAGAAGGCGGTGAGGGCGGCGGAACGATGGTCACTTGTGGAACACCAGAAGAAGTCGCTGCGGTGGAAGAATCCTATACTGGAAAGTATTTGAAGCACTATTTAATTCATTAAGAGACAGACGCTAAAATAGACAGACACCCAGAAAGAGAGAAGCTATCCTGTATTTGTGGCCTTAGATAATATGAAGTGACCTCACATTTGTAGCATCGTGGATTT
>CAVCBH010000101.1:0-15352 GCA_963600375.1 bacterium
AACAAGAACCCCTAAAAAATTTATTGATTTTGTTCCGTTGTGCTAAACGCTCCATTTTGCCCAATAAAGCAGAAACTTGCTCTTAAAACCTCCACTGGAGCTTTTTTCGACCTGCTAAGGCAGCAGAAACGAATGCGAAGTTTCTATGGTCAAAATTCCGTAGCACAAAGTCACAAAATTCAATAAATTTTTTAGGGGTTCTTTTCCGCATTTTTTTGAGCAATCCGACCGCCACTTTTTCTGGGGGGGGAGCTGTGCTTTGGCTGGAGCTGGAAATGCTATTACATTTCTTTTTTATCTGCCACCATGTACATTATGGCGGTGTCCTTTGGGAGCGTCTACTTTGCCTGCGGCAAATCAAAAGTTATTCTACAGTGATTTCCACCTTATCCATGGCATCAAAGAGCAGCTTCTGAGCATCCTCCAAAGTCTTTCCTTTGGTAATAATATGTCCAATACGATGTGGACCTACATGGAATTTATGCACCTCATCCCCTGGTTTATAGTCGAATTCAATTTCATAGATATCATCATTTGGCTCGTTATGGTTAACCTGGGATTTGATGATTCCATCTTTGTCACTCATGAGAAGATGACTTGCATTTGGTACAAATGGTTTGTCAAATGTAAAGTGAGGGTCTTCTCCAAGTGCGGTTAAAAGAATCTTTTCATAATAGTCAAATCCGTAGTAAATAGATGTTAATTCGGCAAGGCAGGTTGCGCCGCAACGGCCGCCGAGTTCTAAGACGTAAGTTTTGTTGTCTTTTAAGATAAAGTCCGCATTGATTGCACAGTTATCAAGCTGCATTGCCTTTACTGCACCGCGAAGCTGTTCTTTGGCATCTTCGATTACGTCCTCATTTAAGTTGTATGGTGCGAAGTGACCGATTGGAACACCGGTGTCTCCGTGGAATACATAGTCTCCGTGTGGGATGATGAACTGTACTTCACCATTGTATACAAATGCCTGTGCACCAAATTCTTCGCCTTCCACGAATTCTTCGATTAAGAAATAATCTTTTCTTGTATTATCTTTTACATATTTCATTGCAGAATCAAATTCGTCATAGGAGTCTACGCGGGTGATTCCACGACTTCCTGAAGAGTCTACAGATTTAAATATAAGTGGGAATTTGAGTCCCTCGATTGTCTTTTTGATATCGGAATCTGCGAAAAGTACTTTACGGAAGCGAGCAGTGCGGACACCAAATTCTTCGTATTTGGTCTTCATGAGCATTTTATCTACGGCAATTTGTGCGGCCTCGTAGGAAAGACCGGCAAGTCCCATAGCGTCACATACTTTTCCGATAGTGATAACACATACATCGGTTCCGGTTGTAACGATTCCGTCAATCTGTTCTTCTTTTGCGATTTCAAGAATCTTTTCATCGTCAACGGTATTCTCATAATATACCTTATCGGCTAATTCAAAACCTGGATAATTGCCAGGAATGCTGACAACGATTGTGTATAATCCCATTCTTTTTGCTGTTTTAATTAAAGGAACCTGGTAAATTCCAGCTCCGAGAATCATAATTTTCTTCATGATGATATGCCTCCTGATTGATTATGGTTATAAGTTTTTTCCTCAGAAATATCTGACACATTCTGAGTTGCTTTCGTCTTATCCTTTTGTGAAATCACTTCCCGAACAACAAACTGTGGTTGTTTGTTCATTCCAAGGAACATTCGTCCAAGATATTCTCCGATGGTTCCCATGAACAACATGATAAGACCGGAGAAGAAGCAGATGGCGCACATCATGGATGGCCATCCGAGTGCCATCATAGGATTTATCAGCTTGCGGATTACAATGGCAAGGGCGCCAAGGATACTTAAGATTGAGAAAAAGTATCCGCAGTAGGTGGACAGCCGCAGAGGAACAACGGAGTATCCCATGATATTTGAGTAAAGCTGAATGAGCTTCTTTAAGGTATAACCGGACTGACCGACTTCTCGTTCAAAATGTTTGATTGGAACGCAGCTTATGTTTCTTGTTGTACGTAAGAACAGTCCCTGTAAATGTGTGTAAGGACTCTGATACTGAATAACGTAGTCTCTTACGAACTTACGGATAACCCAGTAGCTGGATGTTTTCATGTCCTTTGGTTTACCGATGAGGATTCGAACGGTAAGGTAGTTTAAGTAGCTTCCGAAATTACGGAAAGTGGAATGTTTTTTATCTGGATAATAGCCATACACAATATCGTAGCCTTTTTCAATTTCTTCTAACAGAAAATGAAGCTGCGAAGGATGTGTCTGCATATCATCATCCATCGCGATTAACAAATCGCCCTGTGCGTAGTTAAGACCTGCCATAACTGCATTATGCTGCCCGGAATTCTTTGCTAAAGAGATTGCCTTTACGAAAGGATAGTCGGCAGCTAATGCGCGAAGTTCTTTCAGTGTCGCGCCATCATCCGGGGAGTAGTCATCTACGAGAATGAATTCATACTCCGGGCGACCTAAATGGTCAAGCTCTGCACTGGTTAACTCCACAACTTCACGAATCGTCTGTGAAGACTTATAGCAGGGTATAATAATCGAATGTAACACGAGTTTGCCTCCTGGTAGTTTGTTATGTGGTAATTCAGAACAATTCAGGATTACTCAGAACGAATCTGAAATAATTTAGAATCGACGAAAATAAGTCAGGAACAATTCTGAATTACTCAGAATAAATTAAGAATAATTTAGAATCGCCGAAAATAAATCCGAAATAATTCTGAATCAACCAACAAAACGTATTTATAATGCTTTCTGAATGTTTACAGATTACTTAGAATAGAATTCCTTAATCTTTTCACATACCGTAAGAACTTTTTCTTCCTCTAATCCATAATAAAGAGGCAGACGAAGGAGACGTTCGCTCTCTTTTGTGGTGTATTTGTCTTCACCATGGAAACGGCCGTATCTCTGTCCGGCAGGTGCATCATGAAGAGGAATATAATGGAATACGGAAGAAATGTCATTCTCTTTTAGATATTTGATTAAAGCGCTGCGTTCTGGTAAATCTTTTGCTTTAATATAGAACATATGGGCATTATGAACACAGTCTTCTGGAATGAATGGAAGTTCGATATATCCGGCTTCTTTTAAAGGAGTCAGATTCTCATAATACGTATTCCATGTATGCATACGGTTGTCATAAATCTCATCTGCCATTTCTAACTGTGCGTAAAGGTAGGCAGCGTTCATATCACTTGGAAGGTAGGAAGAACCAGCTTCTACCCATGTATATTTATCAATCTGACCGCGGAAGAACTTGCTTCTGTTTGTTCCTTTTTCACGGATGATTTCTGCGTCTTCGATATTTTCTTCATCACGGATTAAAAGGCAGCCGCCCTCACCCATGCTGTAGTTCTTTGTTTCGTGGAAGCTGAAGCAGCCATAGTCGCCGATTGCACCTAAAGCCTGTCCTTTGTAAGAAGACATAACGCCCTGTGCGGCATCTTCGATTACAAGAAGGTTATGGCGCTTTGCGATATCCATGATGGTGTCCATCTCGCAGGCAACACCAGCATAGTGAACAGGAACAATAGCTCTTGTCTTAGCTGTGATGGCATCTTCGATTAATTTCTCGTCGATGTTCATTGTGTCAGGTCGAATGTCTACAAATACAGCGGTGGCACCACGAAGAACGAAAGCATCTGCAGTAGATACGAAAGTATAAGATGGCATGATAACCTCATCGCCTGGTTTGATATCTGCAAGGAGAGCAGCCATCTCCGTAGCGTGTGTGCAGGAGGTTGTTAAGAGTGCCTTTGCAGTTCCGGTACGTTTTTCAATCCATTCGCTGCACTTTTTGGTAAATTCTCCATCTCCACTGATCTTGTGGTTCTGGATTGCTTTTGCCATGTATTCTGTTTCCTTTCCCGTGAACGGGGGAATATTAAAGTTAATCATATAAATTCCTTCTTTATTAATTGTATACAAGTAAATGGTTGACAGTTACAATATGCATTTATAGTAATTTTATAAAATACTGCAAAGAACCAGATATTATAGAATGTGAATGGTTGTGTCATGTATTTTATCATATTTTAATATGTTTAAAAATACAGTCTCTGTAATTCGCAGTCTGCATCATCCTTATTTTACGTTATTTTATAAAAAAGCTGTAAATGAATGCTAAACTCCACAGGGAATTTAGAGTGTGTTTTAAACACGCTCTAGTGCATACCTTCTCATCATTATAGCAAAAATAACAATAATTGTATAGAGAAGGAGAATGAATTTTATGCGGTTGCCCTGAATGAATTTATCCTTTCTTGACGGCAAATATATTTGATTATATAATAAAATAATTGTAACGAGCCAGAATTCATTTATAAAAAGTAGTTAAGATACTTATTTTAAAGTAGCCAGGATATTTATGTATTGAAACTTTATATGGTTCTGTATAGTTACAAATATTTTTTTAAGAAAAAGAAAGAGAAAACTTTTGATTATTAAAAAGAAAGGAAATAATCAATGTACTCTGGAAAGATTTTGAGAGTACACATAACTTAGGAGAGAAAAATATGTTTAATTTAGCGATTTACAGTTTATTAATTGTAATTACATTTTTTTGTGTGGGTGCTTTTTCTGGTAAGTTATTTGTAAAGTTTCCGGACAGGGAGTTAAGAGAGGGAAGACTTTTATGGATTTTCCTTGGATTTCTCATGCTGTATTTCGGAAGCGGCTTTTGTATACAAATGATTACCGGACATAAAGGTTTTTCGCTATCGTTGATACAGACGGTCACGATGCAGAATGTAGCACCAGTCGCAGGCTTGTTTTTGTGTGTGGCAGTATTATTTGCATTAGAAATTCCATGTGCGGGCATTTTAAAGAAGTCCGTAGAGAAACCGAAGAATCTGCTGATTTCTGCCGTAGTATCCTGCATCAGTGCGATTATTTTATCTGTCTGGAAAAGGGCAGCCCTTACGGATATAGTTATGGGTGGAAAGAACTTTATGATTTTTGGAATTCTTGCATTTGGCATTTTTTATTATGCAGGTTTTTATCTTGTATACAAAAAAGCGCAGGAACGTGCGAGAAAGCAACCGGTTTATGTAAAGAAAAAGGATTGTGCATGGAAACAGAAGGCAGAAGCATTTGCTAAGAAGCATCCAATATTATGCTATATGGTATGTTATACGGGTGGATTTCTGTTTTTGATGGTAATCGTATTTTCTACAATGATTTTATCGAATAAGGCATTAGTATGGAAGATCGATGCGATGCCACAGTATTTTCCATATTTAAAATATATGGCGAAGTTCTTAAAAGAGTCTGTTGTGAGTATGTTACACGGGGATTTTAACTTGAAAATGTACGACTTTACGATTGGAATGGGTGAGGATCTTCGTGCGGTAGTAAGAACATATCCAACGAATTTCTTAAGTGTATTTGTCCCAGATCGCTATATGGAAGTCTTCTATAATTTCCTTATGGTATTTCGTTATTATCTGGCAGGACTTGCATTTACTGCATACTGTCGATACAGAAAGAAACCGTGGGTTCCTACATATGTTGTCTCTTATGTATACATATTTAGTGGATTCCTTATGAATCTTGGAATCAGACACCCTATTTTTACAGCGCCGTTAATTTACCTTCCAATGCTTCTCATTGCATTAGACCGTCTGATTACGGATGGAAAGGTATTGATGTACAGTTTGTTTGTCGGAATTTCTCTGTTTACAAACTATTATTTCTTATACATTAATACGGTAGCGATGGGTGTGTATGCACTGATTCGTTTTGCACAGACGTATAAGAAGAATAAGGTAAAAGAGTTCTTTACCATGATGGTTCGGATTATTTTATCGTATTTGCTGGGATGTTGTATGGGAGCGGTATCGTTCCTGCCGACAATCGTGCGAACACTGAAATCGGACCGTGTTGGTCTTAACAACGCAAAGATTGCTACAGATAATCTGTTGTTTTATTATATTTCAAGACCGGGAAAGATACTGGCAGGACTCATTTCCCATTCTTATACACCAGAATATGACAGTTGTCTTGGATTTGTAGCACTTATGGTTCCGGCATTGGTTGTCTTTTTCCTGAACAAGAAAAAGGAAGAAAGAGGGTTAAAGGGAATTATTATACTCGAGTATATCGCGTTACTTGTTCCGTTCTTTGCCTTTGCAATGTCTGGATTTAGTACGATCAGTAATCGGTGGGTTTATATTGCAACTTTCACACTTTCCTATATGATGGTTCTTGTGATTGATGATTTAAAGAAGCTGTCAAAAGTACAGATTATCGTACTTTGTATCGTGACGTTGCTATATTATCCGATTACGAAATATATGATTGAAGACAATCTGCTGGAATCACAGACCACTTTCCGCATATTAGTGGGAACGGTGCTTGCCATTTTGCTCATAAACTGTATGAAGAAGATAACGAAGACACAGTTTTATACCGTGATGCTTCTGTGTATTACGATATCTTTAGCGGTGCATGGAAGAATGCTCTATGACCTTGGCGGCGTTGTGAATACATTTATGTACAACGGATCGATTTCCGTGAAGTTTGAGAGATCACCGTTTTTGTTCTTCACAGACATTTCGGATGATAATTTTTACCGTGTAGATACTTCTTCTGCCAATGATGAATTTGAAAATACCGGACTTGTACTGGATTATAATGGCGTATCCATGTATAATAGTGTTATAAATAAGGGCTTGATAAAGTATCATAAAGATTTAGATAGTATAGGAATCAGTGCGGTACACCGTATTTATTCCTTTGACAACCGAACAGCACTGGAAGCGCTTGCAAATGTGCGGTATTATATGATAAGAAAGGATTATCCACAGAATCTTCCATACGGATTCTCCAGGTACAAAGATTACAGTACAAAGGCACATGAGTATAGTATTTACAAGAATGATTATCCTTTATCTATCGGCTATACATATGATAAGTATATCGATACAGAAGAGTATGAGAAGCTGTCTTCGATTGAGAAACAGCAGATGCAGTTAGAGGCGGTCGTGGTGGATACTGATAACGGAAAGAGCCTTGAGAAGCAGGATACAAAGTCTGTTACAGATAAGATCCAGTATGGAACAGTTACGGTAAAGAATAAGGATGGAGTCGTTGTAAAGTCGGATCGAATCCGTTCAAACAAGGAAATGAGTGAGCTTACACTTTCCTATGAGAAGAAAAAGGGATACGAAGCCTATCTCATGCTTGATGGGGTAACAACGAAAAAGCCACGTATTAAGATTAAGATCAGTACAGATGACATGGAGAAAAATATTGTTATTCGAAATAACAGTTTAACTTATGCGCTTGGAAGAGATAGTTATCTGATTAACCTGGGATATAGCGATACTTCAGAAACGGAAGATGTAACATTTACGATTCCGATTGAGGCGAGAATCAATTACAGTGATGTAAAAGTCTGCTACGTTCCTATGGATGATTATGTTTCACAGATAAATGAGAGAAATGCAGAATCTCTTCAGAATGTTTCAACAGATACGAATAATGAAGTCAGTGGAGATGTGAGTGTATCTTCTGATAAGGTTATGGTATTTTCTATTCCATATTCTTCTGGATGGAAGGCTTATGTAGATGGAAAGGAAACTTCGCTTTTCAGAGCCAATACGATGTATATGGGAATCAATCTGACAAAGGGAAATCATAAGATAGTACTTCGTTATAATTCACCGGGATTATATCTTGGTATGATTGTATCTGCTTTGGGAATTATTATATTTATTATATTGATGATCGTTTCAAAGAGAAAGAAACGGAAGGATAGAATATAAGGTTTTTGGTTTCTGTGCATTGCGAATTGTCTGGAGTTATACTGTATTTCAGAAGTTCCATACATTTACTGTACTTATGAGCATTTATATTGTAACATGGAGTGTGAGCAGTATATTGGTGTTGGGGGCTTATTTTATAGTCACCCGAAAAGTCTGTCGAGCGTAATAACGTGAATATATAAAAAGTTTAAGGAGAGAGATTATGGTAGAACATTTGACAAAAAGCGAATTGGCCATCATGGAGGTAATGTGGGATCAGGAAGATGCCCTTACCGCAGCAGAAATCATCAAGGTATCCGGTGACAAGGAATGGAAAAACAGCTCTGTACATTTACTGGTAAATGCTTTGCTCGAAAAGAATTTTATTGAGGTGGCAGGTTTTAAGAAAACAACGAAAAACTATGCCCGTACATTTAAACCAACGATGACAAGAGAGCAGTATCTGACTCGTAAAGTCCTTGGAAATATGACAGCAAAAGAGAGAATGAGAATCTATTCACAGTTATTACAGGAGATTGATGACGCAGAAGTGCTTGACGATATTCAGAAGCATATTGCGGTAAGAAGAAAAGAATTAGAAAATCTATAGTTGACTTTTCCCATCAGATGGGTTTATAATCAACACATTAAAGTAAATACAGCGGACGCTTAAACCGATGATGTGGAAGTTAGGGCGATTGATGCACTTACAGAGAGACCGGGATGCTGAGAACCGGACAGAACGCAGATTGTCAAGTGGGCCATGGAGGGCAGTGTGAACGGTAGCAGATTCGATAGCCGCCAGTTATCTTATACAGAACTTAGAAGTACAGAAGATGATAGAATAAAGGCGATATGGAAGATCAGAGCTTACTAGCATTGACGTAAAGACATACGTTAGTTGTCAGGGATATGATGTGTATCCTGTGAGTGCATGAAGGTTTTCATGAAGCAAGGTGGTACCGCGGGAGAAGTTTTAGAATTTTACCCGTCCTTGACAGATAGAGAATATTTGTCAGGGACGTTTTTTATATTCTAAAGATTATTTTTGAATATTATCTGAATATGAAAGGCTTTTCAGACAGAATTTGATTTTTGTGTGAGAAATGAAAAAGTTGTATAGTTTTCTGACATCAACAAAAGCTGTATTATTTTATATGTGAATCTGGTGAATAATTCACAACAGAAACTGATAATTGTGGATAAGGAGGATGAAAATGAGAAAAGTTGTGATTATCGGAGCCGGACATGTCGGTTCCCACTGTGGATATGCATTAGCACATTCGGGGATAGTCGATGAGATTGTTCTTGTGGATGTGGATAAAGACAAAGCACATGCACAGGCACTTGATATCGCAGACAGCGTAAGCTTCTGTGAGAGAGAAACTTTAGTAAGAGATGGTGATTATAAAGACTGCGAAGATGCAGCTCTCGTTGTTGTCGCAATCGGCGAGGCGAGAAAGCCAGGACAGACAAGACTGGATATGTTAGGCCGTTCGGTAGAAATGTTAAAAGAACTTCTTGAGCAGTTAAAGCCATACAAGATTCCAGGAATCGTCGTAACCATCACTAATCCAGCCGACATTGTAGCCGACTATGTAAGAAAGGGGCTTGGCTTGGAAAGAAACAGAGTCTTTGGAACAGGAACCTTATTAGACACCGCAAGATTAATTCGAACCTTAAGTGAAGAATCTGGTGTGGCAAGAAGTTCCATTCAGGCATATTCATTAGGAGAACACGGAGATTCTTCCATGATTCCATTTTCATCTGTAACGATTGGAGGACTTCCATTTGATGCTTATGACATTTCCAGGGAAAAAGTCTTAGAAGCAACAAGACAGATTGGAATGACCATCATCGAAGGAAAGAAATCAACCGAATTCGGCATCGGCAGAGCTTTAACCGAAATGGCAGCCTGTATCCTTCGTGATGAGAAAAAAGTTATGCCAGCCTCCGTATTACTTCAGGGCGAATACGGACAACACGATGTACACTGCGGCGTACCGTGTCTGATTGGAAAAAATGGAATCGAGAAAATAATCGAACTTCCATTAACACAGGAAGAACAGGAAATGCTTAACAAGTCCTGTGAAGTAATAAAAGAACATATAAAAATGGCAAGTGAAAGTTAAAAACTTCGTCCACAGATATAAAAAGGAAAGGTGAAAAAATGAGAAAGATGAAAAAATTTGTAAGTGCAGCTCTTATGGCAGCAATGATAGGTACTCTTTGTTTAACAGGATGTGGTTCTAACAGCAGTTCTGAAGGAAACACAGGAAGTAAATCAGAAAAACAGATTACAGTGGCAGTCGTTCAGCCAATGTCCCACACATCGCTTGACCAGATTCGTGATACCATCACTTCTGAACTTGGAAAAGACGACAACATTAAAGTTGTAACAGATAACGCAAATGGTGATACAGCAGCATTAAGCTCTATCATCGAGAATTATAAATCTGAAGGTGTAGACATTGTTGTTCCTATTGCAACTTCCACAGCACAGACAGCAAAGAGCGTTTATGACGGAGAAGATACTCCAATCGTATTCGCTGCAGTTTCTGACCCAGAAGCCGCAGGCCTTACAGGCGAAGATTGTGCGAACATTACTGGTGTTTCTAACAACATTCCAGCAGATGAGATTGTTAAGCTGATTGCTAACTTCCAGCCAGATTATAAGAAGATTGGTTTCCTGTATACATCCAGTGAAACAAACTCCGTATCTACGATCACAGCAGCTAAGAAATATTGCGATGATAACAACATTGCTTATGAGGAATCTTCTATCTCTAACGTTTCTGAACTTCAGACAGCAGTAGAATCCCTGATTTCTAAAGGTGTAGATGCTCTTTACACTGGTAACGACAACACAATCGCTTCTGCAATGGCTACTTACACAGATGCTGCTTACGCAAAGAAAGTTCCTATTTACTGTGGTGCTGACTCCATGGTTGCAGACGGTGGATTTGCTACAGTTGGTGTAAACTATGTACAGCTTGGAAAACAGGTTGCAGATATGGTAGAAAAGATTGCAAACGGCGAAAAAGTTTCTGATATCCCTTATGAGACAATCTCTGATTATGCAAAATATGTAAATATGCAGGCTGTAAAACAGTTTGGCGGTAATTTTGATGAGAAAGCATTTGAAGGATTTGATGTACTTGTAGAGGAAGATGGAACAAGTCATTTTAATAAGTAAATGTAATTATAACATTTTACAGACTTAATAAGCTCAGCATTACAGAAGATGGATTATTATAGAAATACAACCTTTTGCGCTATATATCTTTTATAGAAGATTTTTATAAGAGTCGTGTAAAGAGCTATGATAAAGTAAAGTCAGGAGAAATGTTGAATAATTATAATGAAGCAAGATTAGAATTGAGGACATAAACATGAATGAAATAGCAGGCATGTTAGTTTCCGCTCTCGGCCAGGGGTTTATCTACGCCCCTATGGCCCTGGGCGTTTTTCTGACATTTAGTATTTTAAAAACCCCCGACCTTACGGTAGAGGGAAGTTTCGTATTTGGAATGACCGCCTGTGTCGTAGTGACAATCGCGGGACATCCGATTTTAGGGCTTGTTGTCGGCACGCTTGCAGGAGCGGCAGCAGGACTTTGTACGGGACTTTTACAGACCAAATTAAAGATTGAGCCGATTTTATCCGGTATCCTTACAATGACAGGACTTTACACAGTAAACTATGCTATTCTGGGCGGTCAGTCCAACCGTTATTTACAGTATGAAGCGAAAAACAGCTTGGGCGTAACAGTAAATAAGCCGGCAGATACTGTATACAAGATGTTCCAGAGAGCATTTGGCAAGGATATGTCATCAGGTATGATCGCATTTTTACTTACGATGATTATTGTTATTGTAACCTGTGCAGTCCTTGTTACATTTTTCCGTACAAGAAATGGTATGGCGATTATCGCAACCGGTGATAATGAGGAAATGGTTCGCTCATCTTCGATCAATGCGGACGTGTCCAGAATCAGCGGTGTGATGATTTCTAATGCGCTCGTTGCATTTTCCGGCGCACTCCTTTGCCAGTATCAGAAATACGCAGATTTAAACTGTGGAAATGGTATGCTTGTTATGGGACTCGCTTCCGTAATTATCGGTCTTACTTTCTTTGGAAATCATTCCGTTACAATACAGGCAGTCGGTGTTGTTATTGGTTCTTTATTATACCGAATTATCATTCAGATTGCATACAAGATTGATATGCCAAGCTATGCAGTTAAATTATTGTCCGCAGTTATCGTTGTGATCGCATTAGTTATTCCGTGGTTACAGAAAACTTATAAAAAGAAAGGGGGCAAATAATGAGCAGTCAGTTAAAACTTGTAGACATCACAAAAAAGTTTGAGGCAAACACTGTTAATGAGAAAGTTGCCCTTGATCACTTAAATCTTACGGTAGAACCGGGTCAGTTTGTTACGGTCCTTGGTTCAAATGGTTCCGGTAAATCCACGATGTTCAACGTCATCCTCGGAAGCCTTTTCCCGGATGAAGGAAAAGTATACTTAGGAGACAAAGACATTACGAAATTAAAAGACTACAAACGAGCCTTAAACATAGGATGTCTTTACCAGAACCCACTCCGAGGAACCGCACCGAACCTTACCATTGAGGAGAATCTTGCCCTCGCCTATACAAGAAAAGCATCCCCATCCTTTTTTGCCTTAAATAAAAAGGACAGTGCCTACTTTAGAGAAGTCCTGTCCACACTCGGCATGGGACTCGAGGATCGAATGAAAACAAAGATCGGCCTGCTCTCCGGTGGACAGCGACAGGCAGCCTCCCTCTTAATGGCAACCATCGCAGAACCAGAACTCTTATTACTCGATGAACATACCGCAGCCCTTGACCCTGGTGCAGCCGAAAAAGTCATGGCATTAACGAAAAAAATTGTTGAGGAAAATAAAATCACAACCCTTATGATTACGCATGATATGGAATATGCCTTAGAATACGGTAGCAGGACGATTATGCTTGATTCCGGAAAGGTCGTGATGGATCTGACCGGGAAAGAA
Organism: bacterium; assembly: GCA_963600375.1. Classification (GTDB taxonomy): domain Bacteria; phylum Bacillota; class Clostridia; order Lachnospirales; family Lachnospiraceae; genus Anaerobutyricum. The sequence continues at coordinate 12,793 of CAVCBH010000101.1, forward strand.
CGAGAGGAAATGACGACAGGGAAACTGGCAGAACTCTTCTACGGAAAAGCACATAAGAGAGGGTGATTTGCCGCAGGCAAGGGAGACAGACAGACGAACTCCAGAAGGTAAAGTTGACGCTCCCAAAGAGAGAAGCCACCCTATATCTGTGACTCTATCGCTGTGGGTTGAATGTTCGCTGAATGGCTCACATTCAATCCTCGCTCTAAGGCCACAGATATAGGGTGGCTTCTCTCTTTGGGAGCTGACTTTGGCGGCTGGAGTTCTGTTCGTTGCCAGTTTGCTGCTTGGCAAATCAGTCGGAAGATTTGGGAATGGTGACAGCGTCTCTTTGGTCTGCGGTAAACCAGAATCTTACATAGCATCAGCCCATTCATATAAGTCAGAACCGATATTATCTGTTCCATCTTCATAATCACTGACTTCGCCGTTTTCATCGATATAGCGGATTAATTTCCCGTTAAAATAATAATATCTGTATTCAGAATTATCATCATTAGATTTCATGAAAATGAAAAATGGTTTGCTATTTTTGTAGGATACTTCAACCGTGTAATCATCCTGATATACGGTATCAACCATTTTTGTCAGAGTATTATTTCTATAATAAAACGTTGCACCGTCGCTAGAATCAGTTTCCATGGAATCTAAGTTATTTTCAATATCATAATAATTGGTTTTGATTTGATTTATTTTATCTTCAAAACTTATAGAATCCCATGAGGACTCTTCGTTACTATTTTCATTGGAAGAGTCGGAAGAATCATCCCAGGAATCATCGGAAGAGTCATCGCTGTAGATTTCTGAATCATCCGAATCATCGGTATTATCATAACTTTCAGTATCTTCGTCAGTATATTCTGTAGTGGACTCATAAGGCGCATAGGAACGAGGGCGTTTGTCCCATTGTAAACGATGGTCAAGTTGAAACATATTCTGAACAAATAATATAATTATCAGAACGCAAGTAATAATAGATAAACTAAGGAGTGCTATTAACCAATTAAAATCAGCCATGTTTTTATTGCTCAGTATTATTTTATCCAGTATTGTATAGAACAGAATAGAAATAACAGTCATAACTAATGCAAAGATTACGCTATCTAATGCAAAAATAAAAACAGAATAAATAGCAGTCATTTGTAATATTAATGTAAAAATAATAGACCACAGCAGGCAAAGCGCATAATTTATCAGGTATAAAAGAAGAAAGTCTTTAACAGCCTCCTCCTTTTTGGACAGGGTGCCGGCAATAGCCGGTGCGATTAGGGATAACAGCAAAAGAATGGATGAATATGGAGAAATAAATAATTCTTTTACTGTATAAAAACAATCGGATAATATAGAAAAAATAAGGGCGCCGATAGCAATAATAACTACAAATTTTATGACATCTAGAATATCACCTTCAGAAGAAGGGGTAGTAGGAGTTACACGACCGCCTCCAGTAGGAGTATGTGTTGTGGAACTTCCCGTTGTCTGGTTGCCATTGTTATAGCCTGAATTATTATTAGATGAAGTAGAATCATTATTATTTCCGATTAAGAATCCCCCTATCTTTCTATTGTAATATGGAAACATTCCAATATAATCTCCACGATCGTTGTGGACTTCACCGTTTGACCATACACTTCCTAAATAATCACCTTTATAATTTCGTATTTTCCCCTGACTATCTATACTGCCCATATAAGTTCCGCTACTGTCATGAAACTTTCCAAACTTATCTAAACTACCAAGATAAGTACCGTCAGAAGAGTAAATAAAACCACTACTATCAATACTTCCCCAACGAGCCCCATCTTTAAAAAAATCAGACATTGAAATCCCTCTTTTCTGTAAAAGTATTAGTGCGAATTAATAGCTCTTTCCGCAGGTTTTGCATTTTTTACCAAAGATACTTAAATGCCCACCACAAAATGGACAGATTCCTTTTTGGATAAGTTCTTTAGATTTGTTATCATACCAAGGTGTTTGAAAGAAAATTTGTGGGGAAAGATGAGATGGATAAGAGACTTTTTTTAATTTTTCACAACCTGTAAATGGATGATCATAGTTTGGAATATCTATTGAATCTGGAAGATGTACTTCTCTTAAATTTTTACACCAGGCAAAAGCACCATCTTCAATTGTTTTTACAGTTGATGATATAGTTAAATTCTTTAATGAGTAGCAATATATGAATGCATTTTTTTCAATTAAATCTACTTTTTCTGGTATAGTAACATTTACTAATGATTCACAACTTTCAAATGCTCCCATAGGGATTACTTTAAGATTATTAGAAAAAGTTATTTCTTTTAAATTTGTACAGCGATGAAAAACATGGCTTCCTAAGGTGGTTATACTATTAGGAAGGATGATTTTCTGTAGAGAGTTACAATTAGAAAAGGCGCAAGAACCGATAGAGGTTACTCTAGTTGGAATGGAAATGTTTACCAAACTCTTGCAGCCGGAAAATGCATATTGTCCTATTGATAAAAGAGTAGTTGGTAGTTGTATAGATTCTAAATGAAAAGTCTAATCCCCCAGCTATGCTGGGGAGAATAGAGTAAGTGGA
>CAVCBH010000102.1:0-2677 GCA_963600375.1 bacterium
TCTATATGGTGCGGAAATGAGTGTAAATAAAAAATTTGAAAAATCATATATTTCCTATTGACATAGTAGGATAATTCTGGTATGATAAGCCCATGAAACAAAGAAACACAAAACAAAGAGAGGTGGCAGACATGAATTCAGTAAATTCAAAGAGAAAATTCTTACATAAGGATGATCGAATGTGTATGTGCTGCTGTTGTTGTAAAGAGAACATTTAAAGGTTGAAAATTAAAGTTAAAAAATATAAAGTACATAATTATAATGGAGGATAAAAAGATGGCAAAGAAAGCATATAAGGATAGAGATTTTAAATTTGAAACATTACAGTTACATGTTGGACAGGAAAGCGCAGATCCTGTAACAGATGCGAGAGCAGTACCTATTTACCAGACATCTTCTTTCGTATTCCATAACTCACAGCATGCAGCAGACCGTTTCAGTTTAAAAGATGCAGGTAACATTTACGGAAGATTAACAAACCCTACAGTAGACATTTTTGAGCAGAGAGTTGCAGCTCTTGAAGGTGGTGTTGCAGCATTAGCAACAGCTTCCGGAGCAGCAGCAGTAACATATGCAATCCAGAACGTAGCTTTAGCAGGAGATCACATCGTAGCAGCTAAGAATATTTACGGTGGAACATATAACTTACTTGCTCATACATTAGTAGATTATGGTGTAGAGACAACATTCGTTGATCCATTAAAACCAGAAGAGTTTGAAGCAGCAATCAAGGAAAACACAAAGGCTTTATATATCGAAGCACTTGGTAATCCAAACTCTGAAGTAACAGATATCGAAGCAGTAGCAGAAATCGCTCATAAACATAACATTCCATTATTAATTGATAATACATTCGGAACACCTTATCTTTTAAGACCATTAGAGCACGGTGCAGATATCGTTATCCATTCCGCAACTAAGTTCATCGGTGGACACGGAACAAGTATCGGTGGTGTTATCGTAGATGGTGGTAAGTTTGACTGGAAAGCATCTGGTAAGTTCCCACAGCTCACAGAACCAAACCCAAGCTACCATGGAATCAGCTTCGTAGATGCCGCAGGTCCAGCAGCATTCGTTACAAGAATTCGTGCAATCCTCTTAAGAGATACAGGAGCAACACTTTCTCCACTTCATGCGTTTATTTTCTTACAGGGATTAGAAACACTTTCCTTACGTGTAGAGCGTCATGTAGAGAACGCACTTAAAGTTGTAGAATACTTAAAGAGCCAGCCATTAGTAGAAAAGATTAACCATCCAGCAGTATCTGAAGACCCAGAACAGCAGAGATTATATAAGAAATACTTCCCTAACGGTGCAGGTTCTATCTTCACATTTGAAATCAAAGGTGATGCAGAGACAGCAAGAAAGTTCATCGACAACCTGGAATTATTCTCCTTACTTGCTAACGTAGCAGACGTTAAATCCCTTGTAATCCATCCAGCATCTACAACTCATGCTGAGCTTAACGAGAAAGAACAGGCAGATCAGGGAATTAAGCCTAACACAATTCGTTTATCTATCGGAACAGAGCATATCGATGATATCATTGAAGACTTAGATGAAGCTTTCAAAGCTGTAGCAGAATAACAGGGGGCGCTTATCATGGCAAAGGTTTATAAAGGAATTCAGGAATTAATTGGAAATACACCTTTAGTTGAGGCAGTAAATTTAGAGAAAAAATTAGGATTAAAAGCAACATTATTATTAAAACTTGAATATTTTAATCCAGCAGGAAGTGTAAAAGATCGTATTGCAAACGGAATGATCGAAGATGCAGAGAAGAAAGGTCTTTTAAAAGAAGGCGCAACAATTATTGAGCCTACTTCCGGTAATACAGGAATCGGTTTAGCAGCAATCGCAGCAGCAAAAGGTTACAAAGCTATCTTTACTATGCCGGAAACAATGAGTATAGAAAGAAGAAATATTTTAAAAGCTTACGGTGCAGAGATTGTTCTGACTCCAGGTGAAAAAGGAATGTCTGGAGCTATTGCAAAGGCAGATGAGCTTGCAAAAGAAATTGCAGGAAGCTTTATTCCAGGACAGTTTGTAAACCCAGCGAACCCTGCAACACATAAAGCAACAACTGGTCCGGAAATCTGGAATGACACAGAAGGTGAGGTAGACATCTTCTTAGCTGGTGTTGGTACAGGTGGAACAGTTACCGGTATCGGAGAATATTTAAAAGAACAGAATCCAGATGTAAAAGTTATCGCAATCGAGCCAGCAACATCTCCTGTATTATCACAGGGACATGGCGGTGCACATAAAATTCAGGGAATCGGTGCAGGATTCGTTCCAGATGTATTAAACACAAAGGTTTATGATGAAGTTTTTCCGGTTGAGAATGAGAAAGCATTCGAATATGGAAAAGAACTCGCAAAGGCAGAAGGTATCATCACAGGTATTTCTTCAGGAGCGGCATTATATGCAGCGGTAGAAGTTGCAAAACGTCCAGAGAATGAAGGAAAGACAATCGTAGTGCTTCTTCCTGATAATGGAGATAGATATTACTCAACAGCGTTGTTTCAGTAGATTCTGATTTGCAGGATTAGACAGACATCGCTATAAAGGAATCTGTGGACGGATTGCCAGAAGAAATATTGAGAAGAACCCCTAAAAAATTTTATTGATTTTATAAAGAAAATGGTTTTATAGCCTGAAAACCCGTATAAACAGT
>CAVCBH010000103.1:0-11641 GCA_963600375.1 bacterium
AAAATGGAGCGTTTAGCACAACGGAACAAAATCAATAAATTTTTTAGTGGTTCTTCTTTATAATCCTTCTGGCAATCCGGCTATAACTCCTTTACAGCGGCGTCTGTTTCGTCTCCTCTGCCTGCGACAAATCAGCAATCAACGATACCGTATTCTGAAAATGTCGAATCATCTTCGCTTTCTCGCTCTGCTTCATTTCGCTTGTTTTCTTCCCCAGATACACATCTATTCGGATTTCGAATTCATTTCGTCTTCGTTTCAGCAATCCCTTTCGTCCCTGTTCCTTTTCTTCAGGCTCTGTCAGAATCGTGCCGCTTCCGATATGTTTTCCCTCTCCAGTGTAAAAACAGAGTGTACTTCCCAGAGGAAGTTCGCCTTCGACGAGAGAACCCTGAATTCTAAGAGTTGCCTGTGGGATATTTTCCTCTATGGCAGCATCGTAATAGAAGAGGAAAGTAGATTTTTCGTGGATTTCCATGACGACTTTTTTCCATGGTTCCATATTTTCTTCATCGCGGTACTGTTCCATCGTCTGTTCATGGAATTGTTTTAACTTCTTTAGCAGCATCTTTGCACGTCCTCCACAACGTCTTTTAATTTCTGACAGGCTTCACAATAAATGTTATCCACCATTCTGAGTTTCATTTTTATGCCTTCTAATTGGAGTCGTTCGAGCCTTGTAATCGCAATCTGGAAAAGCTGGTCATTTTTGATTCTTCCATCCATAAGGATGTAAAGGCAAAATTCCTGCTTTTTCTCTCTTTGCATCAGAAGTAGTTCTTCCTTTTTCTCCTGCATAAGATCAATGCCAATAAGCAGGGCTTCTCCGGCAGAATATTCCCGGATTGTCTGTGGAAACTGACAGCGGAAATCCGGGCGATATCTCTGGAACTTTTTCACCTGTACCGCTCCATTTCCAAAGACAAATGCCTGCTGGCAGCTATGCCCGGATAATGTATTTTCTAATTCCAGTTCGTCCTGCAGCAGATAGAGCATCTTGCTTATTTTCTTTGAATTATCTAATTCTGTACGCAAAATAATAAACAGATCAAACTGCTCCTCCTCACCTTCTTTTCCCTTTTGTGCCTGCAGTTCTTCTGCCTTCTGATTCTTTTTCTGCTCTGACTTTTCGTCCAGGTTTTCTTTGGTCATCTGTTCGAATTCTTCTTCCATTTGAATGGATTCTTCTAACATTCTTTGTAATTTTTCGTAACTGCATACTTCTCTTTGTTCAAAAATCTGTTTCCATTCTTCAGGTAAAATATTATAAAATAATTCCGAATAATCAGCCTCTGTTTTTAATGGAGGGACTTTGACATTTCCCCTTGCGCTGGCAACAAGAATCTTATAGATAAGACGATTATCGGCTATTTGCTGCATACGCTCATCAAATAATGTGGCATCCCCAAAGATTCTCTCATCTTCTGGATACCATTCGTAATCCTGTTCAAAGGTAAGAAGCTGAAACTTTTCAGGATGAAGTAATACCACACCGTACTGGCTGTTATCCATATCCACATATAAATCCTGCAAGTCGATCAGCCCCGGATAAATATGACTTTCCGAAAGCTGCCTTAAAATATGCAGTACCTGTATAGCTATCTTTTTAAGAATCAGGGAATCTACATGATAATGATCCATCTGTTTCCTTGCAAACAGAGACTTTATTGGAATTGCTGAAGAGGGCAGCATTCCAATCTGCTCTTCAAAAACAATCTCTGGAATTCTCTTTAATTCCCGGATAACCGGATGCCCCTGCTCAAATAGTTGTTCCTTGCTGCCACCGCTCATTGGAATAGTTTCCATTCGCTCTCTTTCTTCCACTCATTTCACCCCTTTTTCATAAAATATACTCTCTATGTGTTTCTTACACTTGCTTTTGTAGCCGATTCTGTCTCATTAACTTTCAGCCAAATAACATATCTAGAGCGTGTCTGAAAAATCATTCCTGCAATCTGCACACCTCAATTTACGGTATATTTTGCCTTCATTCGGTTGCCGTAGCCCGCTACGCCGCCCTCATTCAGGCGAAATCTCCCGCAAATTGTGATGCACATCTTGCAGAAAGCATTTTTCAGACACGCTCTAGGCTCCAATCGATACGCCCTTCATCAAATCCTTTAACGGCTTCACAATATTATCTAAAAATTCTGTACTCATTGGCTTCAGCAGTTTATTGATATTGATAAACATTGGGGAAGCTTCCTCATCCAATTCTCCATCTGGCTTGACAAAGCAGAAATGAAAGTCTTCCTCGCTCATCTCATCTGTTGAAAAAAAGATAACCTGACCAACAGGATACGGAATATACTCTTCATAATCATTGCTTCCATATGCGTCCGTAAAGACCATAACCGCTTTATTTCTTCCCATGACCGGAAATTTTTGCAGAGACTTTCCGATGGCTTTGTGTACAGACTCCTTTCCGTCATTGCCGCCGCCATATAACTTAATTCCCTTTAACTTCTTTAAGAATAAAGAAATGTCAGAAGTAAAGCTGTCTCGTCCTTCAAATAAAACGGTTTCTGTCTCTTCTCCGTTCTCCTCATTTCTTATCAGAGTAAGGCCAATCTGTGGATATACTTCATATTTGGACAGACATTCTAAAAAATGTGCTGCTGCATAATATACTGCTGGAAATATGGTATACATGGAGGCTGTCGCATCTACTACAAAGTCTAAATACAAGGTAAATGCCTGTTCTTTTTCTTTTTTGAAATTCTGCTGTAAGTCTAAAGGAATTTCCGGATTCCAGTTCTGGTTCATGTTTTAACGCTCCTATCTTTCATCTTTTCTGTTTATGTTCTATATTCTTCTTTTTTTAACACTCTCAATGCTGGTGAAAAGTCTTTTTTCCTATACTATTAGATGAGATCAGACTTTCCATCAGGATTTTGTACCCAAAATTGATTTGCATTATTTTCTATAATTTTTATAAAATCCTGCGAGACTTATACTCCATATCCGTTCGATTCCAATCTCCTGCATATCTTATTTTCGAATAATCTGCTTTCTGTTCCTCTATCTTTTTATCTGCAAAATCTCAATATTTGTTCCTGCATAGGTAAACAAATCTCCTGCACAGACTTCGCCTGACTTTTGCTGCTTTATTACATGGCAGTCTTCGTGAAGGATAATGACCTTGATTTTGTCATCCATTCGATAAAAAGATAAAATATGTCCGCTCATTCTTCCATTCTGACTTCGTTCCTGTTTTCTTCCAAATTCAATCGGAATAAAACGATAATTTTTCATATATGGGCTGTATTTTACATCCCCGATGCGGTAAGAAAAGCGGATGGTTCTCTCTTTTGGCGGCTGTGCCAGCAGTTCCGGCAGATCAGGCAGCTTCCGTACAGATATGAGATATTCTTTCATATCTTGAATTACTTCTTTGATACTTCCATATCGTTCTTCTTCTCTCGCGATCATTTTCGCGATAATCCGGCTTAAACGCTCATCAATTCCCGGCATCTCTTTTAGCTGATAGGCATAATCATCTCCTATCATATAATTCTTTATTTCTTCATTCCCGTAGAAATGATGCTTTCCTGTATAAATGAAATACAGCACCAATCCGGCGGAATAAATATCCATTTCCGGACGGCAGATATAGCTGTTCCAGTATCTTGGATCAGCATATCCGGGCGTCCCCTTCTGCTCTCTTCGAAGCATCACTGTCACATTTGATGCATGGAGATGCACCCAGTCAAAGTCTATAATCTTTACAACAGAGCCATCAGGAGAAGCCAGTACATTCTCCGGTTTTAAATCTCTGTGAACGATTGGATCCTGCCTGTACATTGACATATAATGATCAATTCCAAGTAAAAACTTCATCGCGATTCGATTTCTGACCCTCATTTTTTCATTCCAGGTATCTCCGGCAATTCCTCTCCCTCGCATCAATTCTGACAGATCGCTCTCGTCAATGTATTCGACCAATGTAATAAAACGCTTATTCTTCTCATCAAGCATTCCCCCATAGATTCGGATAATATAGGGAGAATATAACTGTACTTTGCTTTCTTTTTCCACATAAACCTGCTCAAGATCATTACAGAATAACACTTTCACAAAATACTTTTTCCCGGTGCGGATATCTTCTGCAATCATTGCCTGCTTACTTCCGGTGCGGTGACATTCTTTTAACATTTTTAAAGATACGACCATATTTTCTCCGGAACGCTCTCTGTCACGAATCCAGGTAAAAACTTCGCCCTCTTCAAAATAACAATTCATACTACCGTCCTCCTATAAAACGGTTTCCTAACAATTTCTCTTTTAGCGACATTGGCTTCTTCTTTTCTGGAAGTTCCGTATAACAACAAGTATCTTCCTTCTGTTTCGTCCGCCGAATGTCTGCCTTGGGAAATGCTGTTTCCTTCTCACTTTTCTTTTTCTCTTTTTCCTGTCTTACGTATAAAATCGCCGTCTGATTATCTTCTTCTCCTGCTCCTCTTGCCGCCTCAAAAATCTGTCCTATGACTTTCTGCGGTCGTTCGCACACCTGAAGAATGGATTCCATTTCTTCTAATCTAAGATCACCAAACGCGCCATCTGACCCCATCAAGATTCCATTGATTTCTTCTGCCGAAAAGGACTGACAGTATGGTATGCATTCCTTTCTTTTTCCAAGATAATCAAGAAGACGGTTCTTATTCTGGTAGTACAGAACAGAGCCTGTCACTGTCTTCCCTTCTCTGACCATTTTCTCTGCGACATTCTGTATTTCGCTAAGAAGTGTGAGTTTTCCGTCCTTTATGGCATATACCGGACTGTCCCCACAGTTTGACACAATAATCATATCCCAGAAATGGATGACCGCCGACAGGGTTGTCCCTCCCTTAATTCCTGCATCTAAGCCATTCTTATATAAACGCTGGTTTAGTTTGCCATATATTTCTTCAGAAAATTCCTGCAAAATCTCAATCTGTCTGTCTAACGGATTCCCGCCAAATCGTTCACTCATTAACGTCTGTATGAGTTCCTGATACCACATATTTACCGCTGCCTGCGAATAATACTTTCCCCCGGAAAGTCCTCCCATGCCGTCTGCCACTACCATTGCTTTTACTGCCGCTTCAGCATTTATCCGAATCTCCATCTGGCAGTAACTGTCCTCATTGGATGAACGTCGGTTTATTTCACTTGCAAAAAAGAAAGCCACCGCACTTCCTCCCTTCTCTCATTTGAAAATTCCTTTTCTTTATGATACACTGATTCACATAAAAAATCTATGTACTCCCGAAATCTTTTGCGAGTACCAGTCCATTAAAGGAGGTTTTCCATGTTTCCGGAATCTTTTTCCCATTTTACATTCTACCAGAAGAAAAAAGACATTTTTATCTATAAAGCTGACGATACAGAGCGTCAGTATATCTTAAAATGCAGTGAGAATACAGCCCCTTCTGTAAAACAGGCTCTTCTCGATGAATACAATGCGTTATCCGCACTCTCTCATCCATCCCTGCCACGATATTACGGATTCTGTGAGAACTTCTCATTGCCAGAATCCGATACCCCGGTTTTCGCACTTTGTATGGAACACTGCGAAGGCAGCTTACTTCCAGACCTTGTACCATTTTTTGCTTTACACGACTTATTATACATCCTGCTTTCTATCGGAGATGTGCTGGTCTATCTTATCAATAACGGAATCCTTTATACCGATCTCCATCCATCTAATGTTCTTATACGGACGGGAGAGGATGGAACAGCGATTACATTACTTGACTTTACTTACTGTTACTACTTCTTAAGTAATCCAAATCCACCATATGAACTTCGCTTTTCCTATAATCTTTCTCCGAATTTAAAGGGGCAGCAGATACTGATTCAGGAGCTTACGTTCTTTCTTCATGCCCTGCTTGAAATAAAAGAGCAGAACCCGGACTGCAAAAAAGAACCTCTTCCTTTTTCTGTATGCATGCTCCTTGAAACAGGAAATCATCCATCGGAAGATCTGTCGCTTCGCGAATTCTTAGCGATGATTGAAAAATGTCTGGTGAATTTTTAATTCCTATAAAACATTCAGCAATTTTTATTGACCCCGAAAAGCAGCAGACATTTTTATTTGTGTTGTATCTTTCAAAATATCTGCTACGTAATTTTATTTTATACCTGATGCACTTACTTTTCATTACTGGCATCAAAAAGCATATCATACAAATCTTCTACAACTGGTGCGAGTGTCTTTCCAATCTCCGTTGTCTTTAAGCGATCAGCAACAATTACATACTGCGGATCATTTGCCGGAGCGAACGTAACAAGCCATGCATTATTCGTTCCGTCTCCACGCTCCGCAGTTCCTGTCTTAGCTGCAATCGAATATCCCTGCTCTCCCACTTTGGAAAGATCATAGGATTCTGCCGCTGCCTTCATCGCTTCTTTTATCTCTTCAGCGGTATCCGGTTCCATCGTCTTTACCAGTTTCTCCGTCTTTCCTTCCTTCGTTGTCTTTCCTTTTCCATTCACCACAGACTTAAAAAGATACGGCTTTAACATCTCTCCGTCATTCGCAATGCTCTGCGTGATCATCGCCATCTGAAGTGGAGTAACAAGCGTTTCACCCTGTCCAAATGCAGTTGTCGCAATTACATTATCTTCATAATTTTTCAGATCAAAGTTTGACCGTATCGTTGCAAAATCAAGCGAAATATTCTCCCCTAACAAAAAGCTCTTTCCGGCTTTATAAAGGCGAAGACCTCCAAGCTTTAATGCCCGGTTCATAAAATATACATTCGACGACTTTACAAAGCCTTCTCGAAAAGCAATACTTCCATATGCTTTTCCTCCATAATTTCGAATCGTCTGCCCGTTAATCTTAAGAGAGCCGGTATCTTCTACCTCTTCTTTCTCAATGCCTGCTTCGAGGATTTCTTTTGAGGTGACAAGTTTAAATACAGAACCTGGTGCAACCGGATTCTGGTAGGCATTCGACAGGAATGCACCTTCCTGTTCATTGATTTCTTTCCATTTATCTTCAATTTCTGATACATTAAATGACGGTGTGGATGCGAGTGCCAGAATCTCTCCTGTCTTTGCATTCAGGACAACAACAGAGCCTTTATACTTTTGAATATCCTTATACGCTCTTTCCTGCAAATCTGCATCGATTGTCAGTGTGACATCCGCTCCCCTCTTTTCTTTATCTCCATTACTACAATCACTGTGTACCAGTGCATCATTCATTGTCTTCTCCACACCGTATGTCCCATAAATCTTAGACCAATAGCCAACCAGATTGGAAAATGCATACGGATGGGAGTACGTGCGGGCTCCACCCGGCTTCTGAGAAAATGCGATCGTATTTCCATTTCGGTCTAAAATAGAACCTCTGACATATTCCTTCTCATATACCTTTGCTTTCGCCTGACTCTTCTTCTTGTCCGCTTCCTTCGACACGCCCGGAAGCAGTGCGGAAACTCTTACGAGGGAAATGATCATTAAGATGACGCAGATAAGTGTGGCACTTTGCAGTAACTGCGTTCTCCTTAAAAAATTTATCTTGTTCTTCTTCATCTTCTAGCGTTCCTTTCCATTTTACATTGCTCGATACAGCTACAATCAGTCCTACGATCATAAAGCTGATCATTAATGAACTTCCTCCGCTTGAAATAAATGGCAATGTAATTCCGGTAAGCGGACAAAGCCCGGTACTTCCGGCAATAATAATTAATGTCTGGTCAAAAAGCATAAATACAAAACCTGCACCGACTGCTCTGTGGTACTGATCCTGCTTTCTTACAAAAAGCCGTACACCTTCAAGCCACATCATAATAAATACGATAAAGACAAGCAGAGCAAATACCATTCCACATCTCTGAATCAATGCCGGATATACAAGGTCACTTGTCTTAACCGGAAGTTCTGTAACAGAAGATGTTCCGAACCAGCCGCCAAGGACAATCGATTCCTTCGCCTTAAGAAGCTGATAACCAAGCCCTAATGCGTCCTTTTCCGGATGCATCCAGTAAATAAAACGGTTGGCGATCTTGTTATAATTAGAAAGGAAAATCTGTGCTGCCTTATTCGTTCCAAGGAAAACTCCTGCCACTTTCCACTTTGTAAGCTGCATTCCTGCAACTGCTAATCCAAAAGAGCCTGCCGCCATTACGATTACCGTTCCAATAAAAATTCGGATATCTGGAACAAATAAAAAGATAAATGTCAAAAATAACATTAAAATTAAAAGCATTGTACCAAACTCACTCTGCAATGCCAGAAGTAATACTTCACAGATCGTCACGATATAAAATGCCCGGATATTCTCCCTGTCTGGATTCTCCTTCGTTCCAAGAAGCCCCGCTGCAATAAACACATATAAAAACTTGATAAACTCTGTTGTCTGTAAAGACACACCACCAATCGTAATCCAGTTTCTTACGTTACCGACACTCTTGGCAAGGACAAGGGTGATTACAGATAAAAACAAGGATACATAAAAGAAAATCCTGCAAAGCTTCATCTGTGTTATATTCAACTTCTTCAATATCTTTGTTGTCGCAAAATTCTTACTGTTTACATAAAGAAATGACACCAGTAAAGCCATTATAAATCCAAGAATATATTGAAACTGTAAAGAGGCAGCCGGGTTATGTGTCGCATAATATTGCGGATTCTTTAATACCTGTTCCTCCTTAAAAATACATTGAAGCATCGTTCCTACCGTAAGCAGCAGCAATGTATAGATTACAATTTTCTTATTCCCGTGAATTACGGAAGTAAAAAACCAGGATAATAATGTAATCGCAAGCAAAATCCCGATCATATCAAGATAAATCTTTCCGGCTCCCTTCGCCTGCACAAAGATAAATGCGGCTGCCTGCATCAATAACAGTGCAAGAACCGGGCTGTTCTTAAAGGAATAAAATGCTCTCTGAATCTCCCATATCACTCTCTCAAACGAAAATGACTTCGTTCCGGTATCATGCCTACTCATAGCTGCCCTCCGCGTTTTTATAAAGTCTGGTAGACTGGCTTCTTCCCCCTTCTACCTCAATCTGAAATTCTTCATTACCGATATAGACACGAACACCGTCGGATAATGGAACCTGACTTGTCATCATTCCGTTCACATATAACTTGTTCATTGTTCCTGCGTCCTCTAAAACATAGCGTCCGTCTTTCTCTATGATACGGCAGTGATTCCTTGCCACACATAAATCATCAAGAATCAGATTATTATTTGTACTTCTTCCAATGGTAAATGGAATCTGATTCACACGGTATCTTGCCATAACTCTGTGATTCGCATCCAGCTTCATAAGCGTGATTCCTGTTGTCTGGCGCTTCTTCATCGGCACGATCTTATCGCTGTGTTCTTCCTCTGTAGATGAATACTGCTCCGGTCTTGTCTGTGCCTGACGCTGCTTTTCCTTTTCCTCATAATCATACAACCAGTCTGTATTCACACGAAGGCTCTCTCCATCATATCCCGGGGCATCATCCCAGCATTGTTCTGACTTACCATAAGCTTGTTGAAGTTCATCCTGATAGCTGTCTGAATAAAAGTTCTCGCTCTGCTGTGTTCTTTCCGGATACTCTTCCTCTTCCTGAACCAAAATCCCTTTCCGGCGCTGTTTTTTAGCAAGCTTCTTCTCTTCCTTTTCTCTTTGTACTTCTAGCTTCTTCTCCTCCCGCTTTTGTTTAATCTCCTCCTTCTTCTCCTGGCGAAGCGCCCACTCATCTACGAAGTTCTCTCCTTCTTCGGAAGCCTTCTTCAGATTCTTATTTGAGCGGATCAATACCAGTACAATAAATGCAATTAAAATTACAACCCCAATCTGCGAAATAATAGACATAAATATAGCTCCTGCCTTTCGTTATTTTTAAAAACGCTGCTTGCGTTCCTATCAATCACTTTCAACAGGAGCATACCATAAATAGTATCTTTATTCAAATATTTGCTTTCTGAACTTTTACTGAGTCCGTCTCACTTTTGCCACTGCTTCTACCATAGAGGAAAGGTCGCCATCCCACGCAACTTCTTCCTCCCCAAGAATCTGTGCAAGCAGGAAAAGCAGGTCTTCTCCATCTAAAGAATTCCTTTCAAACTCCCGGCGAATCTCTTCAACATTATGTAAGTTGTTATCTTTCTGATAACACTTTCCAGTCCAGACAGAGTATAAAGTTGCTGCGTAAAAATACATGTCATTTCGAAGGAAATCTTTTGTAAATCTGCTCGGTCTTCTCACATAGCAGTAATCTTCAAACTTCTCCATATCAAGAGCATCCGGCACATAATTCTTCTCAATGGAAAGCGCAGGAATCTCCTGAAATTCTACCTGCTTCCAGTCCTCCATTCCCGATTCCATATATTCTGCCGCACTCTTCTTAAATGATACATTCTTTTTATTTCGGTTCATATCATCAAAAAGCAGCTTATCTTCCATCGCAAAACGGCAATAGCCGTTCTTTTCATAACCAAATTCCCGGTTCTTTTCATTTTGAAGAAGCTGTCTTCCAATACAGAACGAAAACCACCATTTCTGCGATGCCGGAAGCTCATATACTGAATTATACTTGCGGCACAGATCTTCCTCAATCTCATAGCCTTTCTGACGAAGCCTTTCTGCTGCTGACTCAATCATTATCCAGATTTCCTGGCTATTTGCCACAGAGTTTGACTTATATCTTGCGATCATCTCTATGATAATCTCTGCCGGTGTAATTCCAAGCGGTTCCATCTGTGCCTTTGCAAGAAGCTTCTCAATTGATTCATAGGTTGGCTGTAAGGCAATACAGAATCGGAGCAGCCACTCTCTTGTCACAACCGCCTTACCTGCTCTTATCTTTGAAAACTGTGCCTCACAATGAAGGCATCCGATATCTCTTAAAAACCATGCCGCCTTATCATAATAGCCATACTCTTCTTCGATGACTTCTTCAAGGCACTGGCCAAACTTCCTTGCTCCGTCCTTAAATTCATCTTTGTAGATTCGAATCAGATTATAAAATTCCTCTAAAGTTCTTGCTTCACATAACATGACCCACAAGTCCATTGTCGCAAGACTTCTGCTGTCCTGCTGTGTATTTTCCTCTAAAATCTGCTCAATCTGTCCGCGCACATCCTCAAAAGAATCAATCGGGAAAAGTCCGTTGATCAGTGCGATCCACAGAGCATCATCTATATTCTTACAGTAAAGCCCGTATCCCATGTAGGTTTCTAACAGGATATGATTGATTTCTTCTAAGTTCATCTCAAATGCCATGCCAAGTGTAACATAAATATCTCTTGAAGATGGCATGGAACCACGAAGCCATGCACCAATCGCCTGTCTTGTAACGGGAACATAGGTAACTGTCCCTTCCTTCTTCTTTTCCACGCGGTGAAATACCTTTTTGGCAAGCGAGGTATTACTGTAATCAAAAGCATCCATCTTTTCCTCTAAAAATCTGGAAAATGGGATCTTATTCTTCTGTCCTTCTGCCAGCCGCTCTTCTATTGCATTCATAAAAGATTCTATCGTATCGTCTGCTAATCTTTCCATAATTCCCTCTTCCTTTATCTGCTCTTACTACCTGTTACTGTATTTATAACCCAGAGTTATTATTTGACTCAAATTCACTAAGACAACATGCTCTAGAGCCTGTTTGAAAAATGCTTTCTGCAAGATGTGCATCACAATTTGCGGGA
>CAVCBH010000104.1:0-5428 GCA_963600375.1 bacterium
GGTGGATGCTCGTGGTGATAAGCCTGCCAGTGAGAACGAAGTATTCACAGCCTGTTCAGAAGCAATCGAAGAGATTCATAAGCTGATTAAGAAATTAACCAATTATGTATCAGCACCGAAATTCTTTATTACAGCAGATCACGGCTTCCTGTATAAAAGAGATAAGCTGCATGAATTTGATAAAGTCTCCTATGATAAAAGAATTTGTTCATATTCCAATAAACGGTTCCTGATTACGACACAGAAGGTAAAAGAGACAGGAATGAAATCCAGGTTGATGCCATATATGAACAATTTATATGTAACGACACCGATAGGAGCAGATATTTTTAAAGTTGCTGGTGGTCGACAGAACTATGTACATGGTGGTTCTTCACTTCAGGAGATGCTGATTCCAGTAATTGAATTAACAACAAATACCAGAGCCGTTGCTTACGATTATGTAGATGTGATTTTGACTTCCGTGAACCGAAAAGTGACGAACCTGATTACTTACTTTGATTTTATCCAAACAGAGAAAGTAACCGATACTATGAAGGCAAGAAGTTTGGTAGCATATTTTACAACAGAAGATGGAGAAAAAATATCCTTTGATGTGCCGATTATTGCGAACAGCCGGGAAGATGCACCAGAGAAGAGAACTTTCCATGAAAAATTTACATTGAAATCCAGAGAGTATAAGTATGGTGATAAGTATTATCTGGTGCTGGTTGATGCGAATGATGAGAAGAATATCCTGCAGCAATACGAATTTATGATTGATATTGCATTTGTGGATGATTTTGGGTTTTAATTAAGGAGAATACATGTTAATATGAATGAATATTTACTAAAGTTAGCATTGGTTGTAAATACAAGTCACTCTAAATTTATTGATAATCTGACGAATATAATTATATATGTGCTATATACTTATAATTCTGAAGGAAAACAGATTAAGATAGAAGATTTACCAAAAGCAATTGAAAAAATATCAGGACTTGAATTTACAATAAAAGAAATACAACAAGCAATAAAAGAACAAGGTTCGAATTTTTATGAAATTAGCGGAAAGGTACTTATATTAACAGAAGCTGGTAATAAACAAATACATATTGAAAATCGTAAAAAATTTGAAAACATCATAAATCGTTATATTGAAAAATATAATATCAGTAAACAAACAGAAGAAGTAAAGAAACTTATATATGAATTTTTATATAATAGTGTTCAAAATAATATTGAAGCGTTGCTCAATGTTGCGACGGGAACAGATAGTAGCCAAATATTAGCTCAGTTGAAAAAATTAGATAATGAGGATAGAAGGATTATAAATGATTTTATTGATTGGGATGATGAACAGAAAAATGAGCTGCTTTATGAAATTATTTCATTTGCAGTTGATTACTGTTGTTTGACAATAAAAAAGGATAAGGCAAATTTTTCAACTTTATTACAAGGGAAAACATTTTATTTAGATACCAATATTTTGTTTCGAATGTTGGGGCTTAATAACGAACAACGGAAAGAAACTATTCTTCAATTTGTAAATAAGTGTAAAGAGGCGAAAATAAAATTATTAATAACATCCTTTACAAAAACTGAAACTTTGAATTCTATTCAATATCATGTTGGACAAGTTAAAAAAATTATGCAGGGGTATACGGGAAATGGTAATGCATTAAGTAGGTTATATGATAAATCCAATTACGAAGATAGTTTTTTGACTGTATATCTGGCATGGGCAATGAAAAACGGTATACAGGGACATTATGATGATTTTCACAAATACTTACAAAAAGAGTTTTATGAATTGGTTAATGAAATTAGGACTGTAGATGCTGGTAATATTCAAATTCCAGAAGATATTTTAGAAAGTTATATTAATTGGAAAGATGGAAAAATAACAAAAGAAAATGCTGAGTATGATATAAAAAATCTTATTTTTATAGATAGAATTCGCAAACAAAAATCAAATACAATGGGATGGAATGTGGGAGAATATCTTATTTCAGCGGATCATAAGCTTATTAAATGGGCGGATAGAAATTTCAGTAAGGAAAATCCGATAGCTGTTTTACCAAGTGTTTGGTATTCAATGCTTCTAAAATTACAGGGTAGAGCTCAAAATGATATAAAAGCTTTTTCGGAATTTATAAAAATTAGATATATACAGGATAAACCTACAGAGAATATACAGTATTTGATAAATAAGGTATGTGAAAAGACGACAAATGGCGCATTACAGGATATGTTATTTGATGAAATTGCAAAGAATAATGAACAAATTAATGAATTATCATTTGAGGGTGATGAACGGATTGATGAAATAGTTAATCAAGCATATGATGATATTCTGGAAACTACAAAAAAAGAAGGATATAGTTCAGGAGAAAAGAATGGTAGAGAATCAGGATATAAGCAGGGAATAAGTAGAGGAGAGAAAATTGGAAGAATTAAGGTCGAAATAGAGCATTTGCAATCTGAGATATCAAAAAATGCACTAAAAATTCGGATACGAAATATAGGAATTACAATTTCTGTTACAGTACTACTTTTTGTAGCTTGTATGTTTGGAATGTATAAACTACCTATAAATTTTTTGAAAAATATGAAAATTGTAGGGAAAGTTACTCTTTCATTAATTTCAAGTGGAATTGTAGGAAAAATATTGTGGGAAATTTTCCCTATAAATTTAGAAGAAATTAAAAAAATTGAAAAAGAAAAGCAACAGGTAAAATTAGATGAATTAGATAGAGAGTTGAAAATATACGAAGAATAATATGAATTAAATACTGTTCTTACAATTGACAAAACTATGGTTGTCGAAGATAAAGGGTAATAAAGGGTAAAAGAAAAGTAAGTATGGATGAATTTAGAAATGTACATGAAAATAAAATAGAGGACAAGCGAGAAGGAATAAAGCAAAAGCTCCGTCAGTATTATGACGGTCGCATCGTCCGAAAGGATTTAACAAAATCTATCCGTGAGGGAGCTAATGTCCCTGTCTATGTGCTGGAATATCTTCTCGGACAGTATTGTAATTCCGATGATGAAGAAATCATTGAAGAAGGTGTCGAGAATGTAAAGCGTATTTTGAGGGATAATTATGTGCGACCAGATGAGGCGCAGAAGATTCTCTCTCTTTTGCGTGAAAGGGGTAGTTATACTGTGATTGACCGGATTACGGTTGTGCTGAATATAAAAGAAGACCGTTACGAGGCAACTTTTTCTAATCTGGGCGTAAAAGGAATTCCAATTCACCCGGATTATGTGAAAGACTATGATCGACTGCTCTGTGGCGGTATCTGGTGTATCCTGCAGATGGAGTATGAATTTATCGAGGAAGATAAGAAAAATACTCAACCGCTCCGCATTCGTAAATTGACACCGATTCAGATGCCACATATAGATATGGATGAGGTAAAGAATGGAAGAAAAGCCTTTACTAAGGATGAATGGATGGATATTCTGCTTCGTTCTACTGGTTTGGAACCGGATCGCTTTAGTGAGAGAGCAAAGTGGCTGCTGATTGCACGTATGATTCCTTTAGTGGAGAATAATTTTAACCTTTGCGAACTGGGACCACGTTCTACTGGTAAATCTTACATATATGAGCAGATTTCTCCGAACAGTATTCTGGTTGCTGGAGGACAGACAACGGTTGCCAATCTCTTTTATAATATGTCCAATCATACGGTAGGTCTTGTCGGTATGTGGGACTGTGTAGCTTTTGATGAGGTTGCCGGTATCAAGTTCAAGGATAAAGATGGTATTCAGATTATGAAAGGATACATGGCATCAGGGGCATTTTCACGAGGAAAGGCAGAGATTCAAGCAAAAGCTTCTATGGTATTTGTAGGAAATATCAATCAGAGTGTGGAGACTCTTTTAAAGACTTCTAGTTTATTTGATCCATTTCCACCAGAAATGGGAACAGATACAGCATTCTTAGATCGTATTCATTGTTATATTCCTGGATGGGAGATTCCCAAATATAGACCAGATTCTTTTACAAATGATTATGGTTTTATCACAGATTATCTATCGGAGTTTATGCGGGAGATGCGTAAGGATAGTTACAGTAATATGATGGATAAGTATTTTCACCTTGGGAATAATTTAAACCAGCGTGATACCATTGCAGTTCGAAAAATGATTTCTGGATTTACGAAATTGTTATATCCAGATGGAGAAGTAACAAAAGAAGAATTAAGAGAAATTATAGAGATGTCTTTAGAACTTCGGCGTAGAGTAAAAGAACAGTTGAAAAAAATCGGTGGGATGGAGTTTTACGATGTGAATTTCTCTTATATAGATAATGATAGTTTTGAAGAACATTATGTTTCTGTTCCAGAGCAGGGTGGTGGTAAACTAATTCCAGAAGGAGCGGGAAAACCAGGTTCTGTCTATACAATTTCCAAATCAAAGACAGGGATGATTGGTTGTTATATGCTAGAGACACAAATGATGCCCGGAAATGGGAAATTAACTTGTACCGGTATTGGAGCTGGAAAAGAGCCGAAAGAAGCAACAAATACGGCATTTAATTATTTGAAGGCAAACAAAAATCGCATTTCTGGTCAGATTAGTACAACAACAAAGGACTATATCATTAATTATCAGGATATGCAGGGAATAGGAATGACAGGAAATCTGGCATTACCAACATTGATTGCAATTTGTTCGGCAGCACTTGGAAAAACTCCATTAAATAGTCTTGCAATACTTGGAGAAATCAGTATTGGTGGTACTTTGATTAAAGTTGATGAATTAGCGAGTACTCTGCAGGTGTGTCTTGACAGTGGAGCAAAGAAGGTACTACTACCAATTACTTCAGCAGGGGATTTGAGTAAAGTACCATCTGATTTAATTGGGGCATTTAGTTTGATTTTTTATTCTTCTGTAGAAGAGGCAGTGTTTAAAGCACTTGGAGTAGAATAAATATTTGAGAGTACTACAGGGCAGATAGAAGGTGAATTGAATAATATAGTTTATTAGATTCATTTAGAAAAATTCTTAAAAAATGCAAGAAAAAATCAGATATAAATGGGGATGTGGAGCGGGAGAGAAGAATCAGATTCTGGTTTCCCATCCCATGGCTCTGATTAGGCCGTGCACGTAATTTAAATTTCAAAACAAGGAGAAACTCACTCCCGTCCACAGATATAGTATGACATATAGAAAGAAATAAGAATTTTTGTAAGAAAGCGGCAAAATATAATTTGTTTCCTCATAGTATCTTCAAAGAGCAGCAATCTCATAACAAGACTGCTGCTCTTTATGTATAATATAATATTTTTTTAATAGTAGCTTACCACTGCTCAGCCCAATTCTCTACGTACACGGTAAACCATGAGTACCATGACACAGCCTCTCTCCTATGAGATAATAAGTAAGCGGTACATAATAAACCATATAAAAATTCCACAGAAAGGATTCACCTAAA
>CAVCBH010000105.1:0-24025 GCA_963600375.1 bacterium
ATCTCCCGCAAATTGTGATGCACATCTTGCAGAAAGCATTTTTCAGACACGCTCGTACATCGTTTCGTAAATAACTATACCAATCGGATTCGCAGACAAACGATTGGTATAGTTATTTCGAAAACGATGTACTAGTTATCTCTATATTTTTCAGAAAAAGATTTTAATTTTAAAATGTTTGGTTCTTCACGAGCATTTTCAACTCTTCTATATTTTTTATAGTTACATTTGCCCGACATTTCTCCGGACATACTCTGTTACGGTGATTGAACCAGACGGTATTCCAGCCGGCCCCGCTCGCTCCAACTATGTCTGCCTCATATGTATCTCCTATGTACCATGTTTCTTCCGGGTCCAGGGAAAATGCTTTCTCTACATATTTAAATGCCTGCGGATCAGGCTTCTGATATCCGATACCTCCGGAAATAAATATATGATCATCATCAAACCATTTATCTAATCCCAATGCTACAGCCTTCGCATGCTGTGGTTTCGGTCTTCCATTTGTTAAAATGGCCATAAAAACATTTTTCTCTTTGCAGTAATCAAGAAATTCTGCTACTCCCCTGCCCAGTGCAATTTCTTTTTGAAAATCACGATATAACTGTTCAAAAGTATTGGCATCCTCTCTGCTAATCTCAATCCCCACATCATGATATGTTCTTTTAATTCGCAGATAAAAACAATCTTCGTGTGGAATTAATCCTTTCTTTTCCCCTTCCATAATCTCATCAGAATAGACTCGTGACTGCATAAATAATTCTGTACAGTCTACATCGGTCTTATCTGCATATAATTTTTTATGCGTCAGCTCAAATGGCCCCATAAGATTATAAAGTGTATCATCTAAGTCAAAAATCAGGTTCAAAGCATTTCCTCCTTTGTATGTTAAATTCATATAGTGATGTATGTTGCAATGTTCCTTATTACATTTCATTGCTCCTACAACGCTCTTTTGCCCAATAATAGTATACTGACCTGCTCTGGCTAACGCAATTAATTTTTTAATTCATTAGGAACAGACGCACTCAAAGAGAACCTATATCCGATATCTGCAACATCTTTTATAATATCTATAGGTCTGCCATGAAAAATAGAATAATATGCTCTATTATTACCCCTTTTTAAATCTCCCACATATAAAAGAATTTCATCTGAGCGTAAATTATTTTTCCTGGAGAAGAATATAATATTTGTACTGTAAAATATGACTTTTGTACATTCTTTTTTATACAACAAAAAAAGCACCATCCCCGGGCCTGAATCCCAAAAACGGTACTTTGTAATGCGCCTTCAGGGGCTCGAACCCTGGACACGCGGATTAAGAGTCCGCTGCTCTACCAACTGAGCTAAAAGCGCATATCCTTGTGTTTTACTTTCGTATCTCTCAACGACAAGGACTATTATATAACAACCTTTCATAGATTGCAAGCATTATTTTTTGTTTTTAAGTATTTTTTTAAGTACAATCGCAGGGCCATCTTCATCATTAGATTTCGTAATGTAATCTGCTTTTTCCTTTAATACTTCCATTGCATTGGCTACAGCAACTCCAACATGTGCGTACTCAATCATCGCCACATCATTATCGCTGTCTCCAATGGCCACTGTATCTTCGTGTGCAATGTTATATTTTTCAGCAAGGATACGGATTCCTACATCTTTATTGCAGCCATTCGGGAAAATTTCCATGTTATATTCACTGGGAAATGTTACAACAAGTTCTTTATTCTCTGCTGTTTTCGCTGCAAATTCTTTTAATTCCTGTGGATCTGGAAATGCAACGTGTATCTTATTAATTCGCATTGTTCCGCGGCGCAGAAGCAGATCATACGAAAGACCAATTACGTCTGTAGACAACATACTGTCACAGAAATCTCTGCTCATCTTAGTATTATAAATAATCGGAACTGTATCTTTTTCCACATAAGCATCATTATCACAGTAAAGCTCTATAAAACCATGTCTTTCCTTTACTTCTTTATAAATATCATAAACCAAATGCTGTGGTATCTTGTAGTTGTGAATCAGTTCTTCTGTCTGAATATTTCCAACTAAGGTTCCATTTGCACAGATGCAGTATTTTACACCTTCAATATCCTGCACCTGCTTCTTGATACTTTGAAAACTTCTTCCTGATGTTGGAACTACCATAATTCCGTTCTTTACTGCTTCCGCAATTACTTTTTTTGAATAAGAAGAAATCGTACAGTCAGAATGTAATAATGTTCCATCTAAATCTATTGCTACAATTTTCATAAATAAAATCCTTTCATTTATCGTAAAGTACATTATTTGCCATTTAAAATTTTACATACCTCTGAAATACTCTGGCAGAAATTACACAGGCATCGCCAGATTCCTCTGTTACAAAGGCTCTTTCGCTGAATATTCCAGCACATTTTCTCTTTAAAATTCATAAACTGTCACCCCCTGTTTTATCTTATGATAAAGACAGGGAATGAGTTTCTAACTCCTTAAAATTACTGTAATTCCAGAGCATGTTTGAAAAATGCTTTCTGCAAGATGTGCATCACAATTTGCGGAAGATTTTGCCTGAATGAGGGCGGTGTAGCGGGCTACAGTAACCGAATGAAGGCAAAATATACCGTAAATTGTGATGCAGATTGCAGGAATGATTTTTCCTCTCGTTGCTTTATTCCATCCTATAACATTTTACAGTAAATTAATACTTATTTACCTTCTTGTAAAACAATCTGAAGCATACAGATAGGATTCCCCTTTGCTACGAATTTTTCCTCATATTCTGTCATAATATTTTCCTCAACATATTCGCTGTGATGAAGGTCAAATGTACATTTTTCAAGTGTCCATCCTGCTTCCTTTACTTCCTCTAAAGAAAAGTCAAAAAGTGGTTTGTTATCTGTTTTAAAAATAACTCTTCCTTCTTTTTTTAAAATGTTATGATAACGCTCTAAAAACTGTCTTGAAGTCAGTCTTCTCTTTGCATGACGATCTTTTGGCCATGGATCTGAGAAGTTCAGGTAAATCTGATCTACCTCTCCTTTTTCAAATACATTTACAATATTTTCCGCATCCATTCGAATAAAATGAATATTCTCTAATGGATTCTCTTCCATTTTCTCTAAAGCTCTTACTAACACGCTGGAATACTTTTCAATTCCAATATAATGAATATGAGGATTCTTCTCTGCTAACTGCATGAGAAACTTTCCCTTACCCATTCCAATCTCTAACTGAATTGGCTTTCCATCCTGAAAATAGTCCTTCCACTGGCCTTTGATCTGTTCCGCATCTTTAATTGTATATTCATTTGCTGCAATCTGTTCTCTTGAACCTTTTACATTTCTTAATCTCATTCAATTCTCCTATCTATGTTAATGTATTCTTAGAATCTTTTATATTATTTATGTGTAACTCTTAACTACTACACCAGTGTTCCATCCATCTCATTTCTAAAGTATTGCTGGGTATAGATTTTATAACTTAATTCGTAACTCTTTTGTTGCGAACTGCAAAATGATTGTTCATAAACTATTATTACTGAACGGATGCTGCACTGGATATAATTCCCTGTCTTATGGAATTGCTATAATTTTGCAAAGCTATTTTTATCAATTTTGCTTTAAGATTCTGATAACATGTTTTTTATTTTTAGACATACAGTATTATTTTAATCGCTTCATATTATTTTTGCAATTAATTTTTGCTTTTTCTATAGAAGTAGGATACAATGAAAGGCAAGGTCTGAAAAAGGCCCTATAAAAACTTAAAAACATTGTCCCGAAGTATACGGCCTATTAATATTTAATTTTTCTGTAGCAATTTCAAAAATAATACAAAAATCCATCAGAATGCAAAAGACTTCACTCTCTGATGAGCTTACGTTACATATTAATAAGACTGTATGCCAGAGCGTGTTTGAAAAATGCTCCGGGACAAAACAAAAAGGAGATTTAACAATGAAACGAATACTTACGTTTGTATTGACACTGACAATGGCTTTAAGCTTTTGCGTAAATTCCTTTGCAGAAGCAACTACTGCTTCAACAGCACAGACTGGCACTTCTGGAACACAAACAGCGACTTCAGCAACACAGGCTGATTCTTCTGAAGCGCAAACGGCTGCTTCAACAGCGCAGACTGACTCTTCAAAGGCACAGGCTAATACTGTTACACAGGAAGGTGTTTCTTATGGGATTTCCAACTTAAGTGGCGCACCTGATATTGTAGCAGAATCTGCTGTTATTATGGATGCCAATTCCGGAACGATTCTTTATGGCAAAGAAGCCAATACAAAAAGATATCCTGCCAGCATCACAAAAGTCATGACCGCACTTCTTGCAGTGGAAAATTGCAACATGAGCGATATCATCACCTATTCTAATTCCGCAGTTAACGGCATTGAAGCCGGAAGCAGCACTGCCGGAATTAACGTTGGCGCAAAACTTACTGTAGAAGACAGCCTTTATGCTTTAATGCTCGTATCTGCAAATGAGGCGGCCGCAGCTATCGCAGAACATATTTCCGGTTCTACCGCAGAATTTGCAAAACTTATGACCAAACGCGCTAAGGAATTAGGCTGCACCAATACACAGTTTAAAAATCCTCATGGTCTTCCAGATGAAGAACACTACACAACCGCCCATGATATGGGACTGATTCTCAAAGAAGCCATGAAATATCAGGAATTCCGCAAAATTGCCGGAACAATTTCCTACACATTAAAAAAGAGCGATACCTTAAAAGACACGCTTGAACTTTGGAACCATGCTAAAATTTTAAGACAAAACAGTGATTACTACTACGAAAATGCTGAAGGTTCCAAAACAGGATTTACCCAAGCCGCATTGAATACTTTGGTAACTTACGCTAAAAAAGATAACGTTGAATTGCTCTGTGTCATCTTAAAAGACCACGGCGCAGATCACAGTTACACCGATACTGCCAACTTATTTAAATGGGCATTTAATCAGGTAAAATCTGTAACACCACTGACAGACACTGACTTTAGCTTAAAAACAGCCATGACAGAAAATAAGTCAATCAAATCAACTAAACTTGATCAGATTCAGTTATTAAACTGTTCTTACGATACAAACTTTTCTGTCCTCGTTAAGAAAAACTTTGACGCGTCCTCATTCAAGACCTCATTCAAACTTGATGAAGATAAAAAAGCCGGTCGACTTGGATACATCGTCATTTCCTGCGATGGCAAAGACCTTGGACGCACAGCCGTAACCTATGACACTACTTCTAAACAGGGAAAAGCATATTTAGAAGGCAAATCCCTCGATGATAATTTAAAAACTGCTCCGGTAGAATCAAAACGAAAAGATGCGATACATAAGGGAATTGCCTTCTCATTAAGATTTCTCATTGCGGTTATCCTTATCATTTTGATTATGCATATGATTCATAGACATGAACTGGAGAAAAAAAGAAAAGAACGGATGGCACATCGGAAGAAGAGATAAATTTGAGGATGTATGTTGAATTTTCCCCTATCTCACATTTAGACTGTATTTCTTCAGATTATCTTCATTTTTTTCTCACAAACTGTTCACAAATTTTCAGTATGATAAAGCCATCAAAAGAACAACGAATTATTTTTTTGATAGATTTTTTTCATACTTTCCTCTCTTAGAACCGTTTAACAGACGGTTCTTTTTTTGTTCCTATCAATACGCTCTAATATCTCTGTATTTTTTGTCTTCTATCCCAAATCTTTTAACTGATTTGCTGTGAAATATACAGACGAACCCAGAAAGAGAACGAAAGCGTATTTGTGTCTTTCGTCGCGGCGTGTTGAATGTGAGCCGTTACGCGAACATTCAACCCACAGTGATAGAGTCACAAATATAGGCTATGGTCTCTTTGGGAGAGCGTCTCCTTGCCTGCGGCAAACCAGCAGTTACTTAGGAACCACTATCTGTATTGCCTTCGGAATAATACTAATCTCTACCGGGAATCCTTCTGGCAGTTCCTCACCATCGTAATCCACTTTCACTTCTTCCCCTGAAAGATTTTCAATATGCAACTTCTTTGTCTGAACATACTCTACCGCCGGATGATTTACATGATCGCCCTGCAAAATAGAAATCATAAGCGGAAGCATCTGGAAGATATCCATTTTCTTTATGATGATTGCATCAAACAGGCCATCTGAAACCGATGCCAATGGAGCAATTTCACGGAAGCCACCTACGCTCTGTGAATTTGCGATCATAAATAAGAGGATTTCCTCTTCGATTGTCTTATCATCTGTGATAAACTTCATCTTCCAGCTCTTTCCGAACTGTTTTGGAAGTTCTGCTGCTCCTTCTAAATAGTAAGCCAGCTTACCCATCACTGCCTTTTTATCTTTAGATACTTTAAATCCTGTATCTGATAAAAGACCTGCCGCTACAACGTTGATAAAATACTTCTCATTTACCTTACCAACGTCTACTTTTTTAAGCTGGAAGTCTGCTATCATGTCACAGAATTCTTTCGGTGTCTGTGGAAGATTCAGATAAGTAGCAAAATCGTTAACTGTTCCTGCTGAAATAACTGCAACTGGAGTGTTACTTTCACTAAGTACTACACCATTAATCACTTCATTCAGTGTTCCGTCTCCTCCAACAGCAACAACAAAGTCATACTGTCCCTTTCCAAGAGATGCTGCCTTATTCAGCGCATCATCCTGTTTCTCTGTATAGAAAACATCTATAGTATTGCATATCTGGTCAATAACCAGCTTTCCTGCTATCTCTTTAATCTTGTCAATAAAATTCTGTCTTCCAGAAGATGGATTAATGATAAACAATCCCTTCATTGCGTCTGAACCTCCTTTAAAATTCATTCAAATTCTAATTCATTTATTCTATCATAGCGTTACGCGCATTACAAGAATTTTACATACAAATTACCCGTTATGTACAAATTTATTGCCAAATTTTCCTCTGGAGCGTATTGAAAAAATACTCGAGAGCGTGTTTGAAAAATTCTTTCCGTAAATTGGGGCGTGCAGTTTGCAGGAATGATTTTTCAAACACGCTCTAGCAAATACAGCTTACTTTTTAATTTTCTGAATACGCTTTACTGCCTTTAATCTTGTTTTAACATTCTTATGATATTATATATTTATTTAAAGAAAATGCTATACAGACATATTAATATTAACAGAAACGTTACGATACCTGTGGAGAATATCTGGCAAAAAGACTTCACCTTCTTTTATCATATGCTCTCCGAAGTCGCAACAGAAGACCCCGACAAAGAAAAATTACGAATGTTTCAACCAGCCGAAGCCCAGGCATTTATGGAAAAATATCGCGCCGGCAATCGCAAAATTATGGAGAAATATTTCAATCGATCAGAAGATTTATTCAAAACTAATTTTCAAAATATAAAAAAATGGGAATGGAACAACCGACAGATGAGCGAAGATATCATTCGACTCCTCGGTCATACCACAATCGCTCTCCGAAAAGAAAATGACGAACTACTCCAGCGAATTACCAAACTTGAACAAACCTCTCAAAAACAGTCCCAGAACATATCTGATCTGAAAAGCAAGCTACAACATCCTGCTAAAACTGTACTTTCCAAAATTTTGAAATAAAAAGGGAAAGAGTACACTTTTTTCTCCGCGTACCCTTTCCCTTTTTTATTGGGATAAATTATTTTTACCTGCTATAATTATAGATAGAAGGATTTTATTTACAGATCTTTATTCGTTTTCTTTTATTTCTAAACTTCTATAATTCCTTTAATCAAATATTCATAAGCTTCTCTATTTTACATTCATGTTCCTTTGTTTTCTTATTATAATTAACTCCAACCAACAACAGGTTCCCACTATACTGTTCTAAACTTTTAAAATACTTTTTTTCTTTTATCTGCGTAAGCGCTCCTCTGGCACTTTTATCCCATTTCAATTCAATTATCATGGCAGTTTTATCCTGAAATTGCTTTTTAGGTACAAATACAAGGTCAGCAAATCCTTTTCCATCTGCAAGTTCACGATAAATCGTATAGAAATTTCTCGCAGCATACAAAGCTAAAGATATAGTATAACTCAATGCATTTTCATCATTATACTGAATATGCGAAGTCTCAAAATGTGCCTGTGCTACCGCATCTGCTACTTGCTCTTCACGTCCTTCCCAAATTGCATCCAAAGTATCTGCTGAATTTTTTAATGCTTGAGAAACTGTCCCCCAATCCGATACCGCTACCGCATTGACGTACTCTGCCCTAACCTCATTGTTTGGTATTTTTACTGTTTTATTTTTATCATCATATGCCAGATAGCCCAGGTGTATCAATAGAGTAAGTACATCATCTTCTGTTCGGAATGTTGTCATATCGTTTGTAAAGCTTTCCGTATTAATTGGAATACTTTCTCCTGCAATCATTCTCAAAACATCATCTTTTAAATTATCAAAATTCATATCAATATACAATTGCAATGCCTCAAAGGTTTCTGTCTGATTCCAGTAATTTGCAAGCTTTTTAAAACGCATACTGTTGACTACCGATTTGGGACTATATATTGATTCATTTTCTCCAAAAGAATATCCATCGTACCAAGTTTTCACCTCATCCATATCCATCCCGTATGTTCTGCAGAGTATTTTTACCTCATCCTCTGTAAACCCAACATATGGCGCTAATGGTCCCGGATGAATCATTGAGAACTCATCAAACATATTTAATGCAGAATGTGTTCCATACTTTTTAATTGGTAAAATTCCTGTGATATAAGAAAGATAAATGCAAGCTCTGTCTTTTAATAAATCTCTCAGGAAATCCAGATATTTCTCCTGTGCCTCTTTATCCTCTTTGTATTCTCTAAATATGCAATCCCACTCATCAATAATCACAACAAATGGCCTGCCCTCCTGTGAATACACATCCTGCATAGACTCAATTAAGTCTGAATCATCAAAATAATCCACATCTGGATATTCTCTCTTTATCTCACGGACAATAAGCCTTTTTACCCTTGTAATCAATTCTTCTACATTCTTACTTCTACTGAGGAATTCCTGCATATTCAAAAAAATGGTATCGTATTTATTTAAATATTTTTCAAAATCTCTATCTTTTGCAATCTTAAATCTGCTAAATAATTCTTTGGAATCACATGCCCTGCTATAATATGCAGTCAACATATTTGCTGTCATAGACTTTCCAAATCTCCTCGGACGGCTGACACAAACATTATTCTGCAACGTATCTATTACAGAATTGGTATATTGAATTAATTCTGTTTTATCTACATATATCTCAGACTGAATCATTCGTTCAAACTTTTTGTTGCCTGGATTCAAATAATTCCCCATGCGTACCCCTCCTGTAAATTATTTTATTAGCATCATTATAGCATAAATTCCTATTTAATTCATTAAGATAGACGTTCCCGAAGAGAGCTGATTTTGACGGGATTTTGTTGAATTAAAATAGTTTTTAACGGGATTTGAGGCCAGAAATAAAAAGTCAGTCTTTGGCTAATTTGGTTTGAATTGAAATAGGGGCTACAAGCCAAACTCAGCCCCCTAAATAATAAATACCCCGTATATGTGGCCTGGGAGCAAGTGTTGGATGCGAGCGCTAAGAGCGAACATTCAACACGCCGCGACGAAAGTCACATATACGGGGTATTTATTATTTAGGGGGCGTCTGTTACACGTCCCCACTCACTATTCAATTGTAATATACTGTTTTTCTTCCACTGGTTTCTGTACCTCTTTCGGAACTGCTACAGTCAAAATTCCGTTATTGAAAGCAGCTTTCAAATCTTCCTGTTTTACACCTTCGCCTACATAGAAGCTTCTCTGGCAGCTTCCGCTGTATCTTTCTCTCCGGATGTAGTTACCCTGTTTATCTTTCTCATCTTTGTTGGTATTCTGCTGTGCAGTAACAGTCAGATAACCATCTTTCAGTTCTGCTTTGATATTTTCTTTTTCAACTCCTGGCATCTCCATCTCAAGTTCATAATGGTCACCAGCGTCCTTTACATCTGTCTTCATCAGATTATAGTTAGCAGTTGTATAATTTCCTGCGAATGGGAACATATCATCAAATACATCATCTACAAAATTATTTCCAAAAATACTAGGCATCATCATAAATCATTTCTCCTTTCAAACTCTTTTACTGTCTTCAGCAAATCGGAAGCATCTTTCTTTCGACTATGTTGAAATGAATTTTATCAACTCCGGTTCGGAACCCTTTGCCTTATCTCTTTATGTCCTTTCCTTTGTTCTAGCTGTAATATAACACCTGTTATTAGCCATGTCAAGAGGTGAGTGCTAAAATTTTGTGAACATTTTGTGAACAATTCTAATTTAAACAACACAACTAAGGCAACTAAATAGCAAAAGCAGCATAATACAGCAAAAATATAGATACAAACTTCATTTTATCGCAACACATTCCTGGCCTCACCCTCCCCCGCCAAAAAACAGAAACTAAAAAGAGCCTTAGCGAATGCTAAGACTCTTGAAAAATCTTTCGTTGATGGGTTCGACAGGTTGTTTATTACTACACATTTTCCTAAGAATCTGTTTCGTAAACGGTTACTAAAGTTCATTAGCACCTCACAACCACAATCCCATTAATTAATATTATAATCACTTTAATCTGAAAGTCAACTACACAGTATACTAATAACTCTTCGTTGTCGTCGATCCGTCAGAATACTTAATCTCCCAGTATCTATATTTGTGTTTTAAGCTTTAAAAGCTGACTATAATACATCTAAAAAACGCTCTAGAGCGTGTCTGAAAAATGCTTTCTGCAAGATGTGCATCACAATTTGCGGGAGATTTCGCCTGAATGAGGGCGGCGTAGCGGGCTACGGCAACCGAATGAAGGCAAAATATACCGTAAATTGAGGTGTGCAGATTGCAGGAATGATTTTTCAGACACGCTCTAGGATATGTTGTCTTATTGACTTGCAGCTACATAACGAAGAATATTTTTCCATTGACAGGGTGACTGCGCACAACAGTCCAATGATATCATTAAGTGAAGTTAACGCAGTTCAATGGAAAAACAAGCAAATTATTTTCATATCTATATTTAATTCATTTCAAGTACAGCCAACAAACAGCCCACAAAGAGAGCATATACCCTATATTTGTGGCCTGGGAGCAAAGGTTGGATGCGAGCGTGAAAGCGAACATTCAACCTGCCGCGACGAAAGTCACAAATATAGGGTATATGCTCTCTTTGTGGGCGTCTGTTATCACTAAATTAAATTAAACTCCAATCTGACTGAAAACACCCCATTCTCTTCTGAAAAAGCGCTTCCTCCCCCCAGTTGTTGCATCATCTTCTCCACACTCAACAGTCCGATATGATTGCTTTCCACCCCACTGTTTTGTTGTTTAATCCCATTCGACATCGTGAGCACATAGGTTGTCTTAGTAAAACACCCCTGTATTTGAACCGGAACTGCCTTATCTCCGTACTTTAAAATATTAGAAAAAAGATTACTGAATATTCTTTTTATCATTCCCTTATCTCCGATAATACTTCTTTGCACATTCGTATACTCTATCTCCGTCTGAAATCCTGTAAGCCGGATAAAATCACCATGTTCGTTAATACAATCTCGGAAAAATCCTATTGGGATTTCTTTTACTTTCGGTTCTTCTCCTTCTTCAAATACAAGTGCATATTCAAACATTCGATCCGTCATTTCCCGAATATCGCTGATCTTTTGCAGGCAGCGATTTAGATATTCTTCATGCATTTCCGGGTTTCGGTCTAATCGAAGTACTTCCAGGTACCCATTCAAAATCGTCAATGGGGTTCTCAGATCATGGGACATTGCTGTTATTAAGTCCTGATTTGCTCTGCGGCTTTCTTTTTCCCGCACAATTGTATCCTGCAGTGCTGTCCGCAAATTATCCAGTTCTTCTGCGATAATTCCAATCTCATCCTGTCCCATTTCCGGCACGCTGTCCCGAAGATTCCCTGCTGCCATTCGCAAAATTTCATCTTTTAACGAGGCAACCATGTTCATTTTTTTCTTTATAAAAAATAAAATCACACCAAAGAACAATCCAAGACTGACGGTAAGTGCAAAAATACAATACGGATAAATAAAACGAACTCGATGGTAAAACCACACTATTACCGTTGCATATCCATTTTTAAACTTCATCGGAAATTCATATGTCTCCTCACCTTCTCCACCGGTGAGTTGATATCCCATATCAAAAAAAGTGCTAAATGCGGCATTCTTCCATATATTTGGAATACGACCTGCAAGATATGTTCCTTCTTTGAGGGAATAAATATAGATTCCTGTATATTTATCTCCCTGCTTTAAAAATGGTTGTATTTTCTTAATCCCATCTTTATCATCTTCCGATGAGGGAAGGTTGTACTTTGCCGCCTCTGTCCGAAGCTTCTCCCAGAACTCCTCATCCTGTGATTTATCACGAAATCCTGGAAGTTCCTGAACCTGCTCATAAATACTCCATTTATTAAGCCACAGCACCTCAAATAAAAGAACGCTCGCCATCCCAGTCAACAAAATAAGCACCATTAACTGTGTATGAATCTTCCATCCTTTTGCCTGCGTCTTCATTTTTTTAATCACAGTAATACCCCTTTCCCCAGGAAGTTTTTATAATTACCGGATTCTTAGAATCTTTCTCTATCTTTCTTCTCAGATTCCGAATATGTACCATAACCGTATTCTCCGCACCATAGTAGAAATTCTCCTTCCACACCGCCTCATAAAGCCGTTCTGCCGAAAATACCTGATGCCTGTTCTTTAAAAGCAACAGCAATATCGCATACTCCGTATCCGTAAGTTCTAATAATTCTCCATCCGAGTACACACTTTTCGTCTCTTCATCCACCACCAGATTCTTGCAGGAAAAACTCTTTGACTCTTCCACCTTTTCTGCCTTTCCCTTGTAAACCTGATATCTCCGAATCAACGCCTTTGCCCTGCTGATCAGCTCATTATAAGAAAAAGGTTTCGCCAGATAATCATCTCCACCACTCGAAAATCCCAGTGTCTTATCACTGTCCTTCGTTCTCGCACTCAAAAATAAAATCGGAGCATTACTCTCCTCTCTCATCTTACGGCATGTCTGATACCCATCCATTCCAGGCATCATGATATCAAGAATAATCAAATCATATTCTCTCTTTGCAAGCATCTCCAACGCCGCAACACCATTCCCCGTTGTCTTCACCATATAGCCTTCTCCACCAAGCAATACCTGTATAATCTCCTGAATCTCTGGATTATCATCCACAACCAAAATACTTGAACTATTCTCTTCCAATTTTATCTGCCTTTCTAAAATAATTTATTCAAAAACATTTTTTATTGTTTTATTATACCGTATTTCCGCACAAAAAAAGAAAAAAACAGCCTATCTTAAGTATTTTTAAGTTTTACTTAAGGTAGACTGCTCTATCTCTTTTGGTTTCTTAAATTTTTTGTAGGATTTTCTGATGAAATTCCATACTAATTCTATCCATTTTTGTTCACAGAAATATACATTCAAATATTTGGATGTATATTTCCATCGCTCGTTTCTTTCAATTTCAAAAAATATTTGGATACAAAAATCGTGAGAAAGTTCCAATTTGCGAAGTGGTAAAATAAATAAATCTTTCCATCCTCCTTCTCCATCTTTCTAACTAATTTATTAGCTTCAGAATAGCCAGCCACTATAGACATCACATCAACTTGTCTCGCCTCTTTTGCTTTCACTCCCAAATCCTCACAACCACTATTTAATCCAGCCAAATCCAGCCATAGTCAGTTTCAGAAGAGAGTGGGCACCCTACACTGTGATCTTAAAGCCTGTTTGAATTCGATCATGTAAGTGAATATTTAACCCACAGTGACAGAGCCGCAGATATAGAGTATCTACTCTCTTCTGGAGTGTCTGTCTTTGCAGATTTATATGTATTTTTTCCAAATTCACATCCACACAGTTTTGTTTGCTCGAGTCAGTTTTTTCTGTATTTTTCATATTCATTTTTATAAATATTATTTTCCCTTGCATTTTTATTTTTATTTTTAGAGTTGTTATTTTTATTTCTATTATTTTGAATATGTTTATTTTCCATTTTTATCTCACCTCGTATTATTAAAATTTATAATGATTCATAGTTCTGCCAGATTCAAAATCAAGAATTCCTGAAGCAAAATAAAACAGAACAAAAATACTATATAATAATAATAATAATGATGTGATAGCATAAAGGAGAAATTACAACAATTGTTTTACTCCAGAGAAACAAGCACGATATCAAAAAATATATAAAATAAGTGTGAAAAGCTCTATCTTAGAATTTTTCGCTCATCATTATTGTAGAAGAATCTTATTTACAGACTATTCTTCAACATCTCCATAAAAAACTCCCACTTATTCTTAGAATCAATAACAGTCCTGAGATGAATCAGAAAATACAAGCCTGTGAAATCTATGAAACTGCAGATAACGGCACGAGAATCAGATATCTTATATCTGTAAATTGCTTAATAATATTTTAAATAAGGATACTGCTAAATATCATAAGATTTGGTATAGCACACCTTTTGCTACTGAAAAGTAATTTTGTTCATTGGTTATAACAGAACTTACGACACTGTTAACAGCACCACACGCTTCACATTGAAAAAGAATTTTGTTCATTGATTATAACAGATGCTAAAAGAACTGCCATAATAGTATATCTGTAACTTTAGTCACTGCGCGTTGAATGTTCACTTAAGCGCTCGCATCCAACACTTGCTCCGTATAACTATCATGGCAGTTCTTTTGGCTGTATGTTTTGATGAATTTGAAATTACTTTTAATATTATAGTGATTTGAATTATGCTCAGATTTAATGCGCTGTGACGAAAATTAACTAACTATTTATTTCCATTCTCCCCAGATTTCCGGTTCATATCCCACCGTTGCTTGCTTTCCATTTCTTACAATCGGTGTTCTTATAATCTTCTGATTTTCCAGAATTTTTTCTTTTTTATCTTCCTCGGAAAGATACTGAATCAATGCCAATAGGTTCTTATCCTTACACTTCGAATCAATTAGTTTCTCATATCCGCCTACTGCCTGGCATACGGAATTAAACTCGCCTTTACTAAGTCCCTTTTCTTTCATATCAATAAACTGATATTTTATCCCTCGTTCTTTAAAATAACGTTCTGCTTTTTTACTGTCAAAACTCTTTTTTGTTCCGAAAATTTGTATATTCATTTTTGACTCCTTTCTATATTCACAATATTGGGGCAAACTTTCATGACTTCAATCCCTTTGATCACAATTATTTTATAATATTTTATAGCGCTCGAACAACTCCAAATATTCTTTTTCCACTTCAGGAAATGCTCTCACCGTATAATCAATCTTCACATGAAGGTCTGGCTGTTTCTCCTCTGATTCTTCATCTAATAAATACTTCAGGTCATACCATAATAATGCATTATCAATTTCCTTTATCATCTTCTCCTCGTCAATGTTTAACGTGAAACATAAGAACTTGGTATAAAGGACATCTAATAAATGATTTTCCTGATCCTTATACTGCTTCATATTCTGCTTTAAAGGTCTTGGCACATCTGACATGTAACATTCACTCGCATCATGTAAAAGAGCTGCCAGCACAAGTCTGTTTGAATATCCTCTTGCTGCAGCCTCTTTCGCACATAAAATACAATGTTCTCCCACAGACCAAAAAGAACTAACATGTCCATTTCCCCGACAGATCATCGGAAGCGCATGAGCGATATCTTCAATACAAATAAGTTCCGGATCAGGATGCACCGGATCAAAATGCTTTCTTGTATATGTAGTAATATAGTTACTCATAATATCACTTCCTTCCAGAGTTTAACTTTGCATCTTACTTTTTATCTTCTCTTAGTATAATCATACATTGATAACTTAATCTATTTATCTGCTTAATTGGCTTATTAGTAAATCATCTCTTACAGCCTCTTATCCAATTTATTAGTTTATTCCTTGCTCTACTTATTTATATATGTGAACTCCTTGATAGTTTAATTCTTAATTAGCAAAGTAAAACTTCAAAAAATCAAGTAAATACACCACTTTTCGCAACGAGAGTTGATTTTACGGGAAGTTCACAACACATCTTGCTGATAACCTTCTTATTCTCTTATTTATCCTGGAGAGTATTTGAAAAACAGATAAAATGAACCCGGTCCCCAAGGTTTTACCCAAGCTGCAATTTCAATCCCTCAAATAAATCTCCCATACATATTTTTAAAGGTTGAGAATCTACCTCTTCCTCCCGCTCTCTATAAATAAGTTCATATTCTGGATTCTTCTCTAACTTTTCAATTAGTTTTGCTGTATTTCTGGCATCGTCTAACCCATCATGAAATCTCCCATCTGGCTCAATATCACATAACATCAATGTTTCCTCCAAACCTACAGCTTGTTCAAAATTATAACGCTTTCCAAAAATCTTCTGATAGTCGATCCAACGTTCAAAATCCATAAACTTATTTATCTTCTCATTCTCCAAATGCTTACTTTCAACTTCATGCTTAAGCTGTGAATAATCACAATTACTCCACGCAAATATTTTATACTCCCTGTCTCCAAGCCAGTTTATCATATGAATAAGAGCCTCTTGAAGCTTTGGTGCATTCTTAATCTGTCCATTTTCAATTCCTGTAAGATTCGTTATAAAATGATCGAGAACCCCATATTCAGGATGTACAAACTGACTTAACGACCCGATTTCCTTATATTCCTCGTCTAAAAGAACCGCTCCAACCTGAATAATTTCACTCGAATATTTATAACTCTTTCTTCGATAATTCTTTGGAACCTTACACATCTCCAAATCAATAACCAGATAATTCAAATCCTCACCTCCCTATTTCCTA
Organism: bacterium; assembly: GCA_963600375.1. Lineage (GTDB taxonomy): Bacteria > Bacillota > Clostridia > Lachnospirales > Lachnospiraceae > Anaerobutyricum. The sequence continues at coordinate 16,880 of CAVCBH010000105.1, forward strand.
TAGCACATTTAACTTTCTTATTTTGTTATCACTTTGTATTTATGTCATTATCAGCAATGTAAGTACATCCTGGATACATGAGTTAGGAGCAACGTTGGCTTGCTTATCGTCATATTAATTTAATGAGTCACCATAGGCATCAATTGCACGAACCGAATTATCTTTATCAATCAGGTCATTCAACGATGCTATAATCATTCTGGATTGATTTCGGTCTGTTCCAACAATAAATGCCAAAATTAAGCCCCCATCTATATATTCTGTTTTTTAAGCACTGCTTTTAGTTTGCAAGGTCAGACCACATCTCCTTAATCTCGGCTGTCTTTGACTTACGGAGAAGAAAAAGACCGAAGAGCAGAGCAGGGATTGTCGGAACAAGAATCATTAAGTTGTAGGTGTTGATTGAATTTGTAAATTTTTCTACTTGACTGCCACCATAGTTCATAAGCTCTGCAAGTCCGGCATAGATGTCCTCAAAGGAATGAATGAGAACAAGAAACCAGATGTTTCCGCTACGGAAGTAGATTGCGCAGAAGAGGACTCCGGTACCAAAAGTGTAGATCACTTGCATGAGTACACCTGTCGGGTCACCGCCGGTAAAATTTGTGAGATGCATACAACCGAACAAGAGAGAAGAAAGAAGAGCAGCTTTTAAAATGCCCTTTCTTCCTGTGCCAAAGTATGCGAGGAGCGTTGTGGAAATGAGTCCTCGACAAAGTAATTCCTCGGCCATACCAATTAGAATATTACTTACAAGGAAGGTAATCGTCCGGCTGAGGGCTGGTACCATATAGTCATCCCCACTGCTATAGAGAGAATACTGCAAAAAGAATGCACAGAGATCAAAGACCACAATCGGAAGGGCGATCAGGATGCATTTGAAGATTCCGGCAGGCTTTTTCTTCAGAAGATAGAGCACACCGCAGGCACGCATTACTAGAAGAGTAAAAATGATGATCAGAAGATCTGCTGCAATCATGGCATACCACATTCCCTTACCCTTCACAGCTTCGATAGGAACGATGCCGGAAGTGAGCAGAAGAACGTAGGCCGCTGAACCAACATAGAGAAGGACAGCAGAGACTGCTGCACATAGAATGCAGAATAAAATGGGGTGATTTGTTCTTAATTTTTTCATAGTTGGTCTCCTCGTATAATAAGCCTGTCCCCGAAATATACAGAGGGAGCTTATTCTTTTTTTATGGTATGGAGGAATCCCTCTTCTGGATGTTCTCTCCCTGATTTCATCCCCTATACAGTTTACATGTTACTTATATTGCCAAGATTTCCCGGACGCTTATAATAGAGTCTATAGGAATGTTCCAAAGAGTACCGCTGTGTTCTCATTGCATCTGTCCCGTCAACTTCCAGCAGGGTATTTTCTGGACTTTAATGCTAATCACGCGAGGTTACGTGGTATGATGGTCCGAGAATAATCCCCTGGCATTTCTTCCATCAACTCGAAAGGAAGTGATGCCATGAAAAAACGTATGAAATTGGATCACCTCTAGTTGCATCACATTTTAATTCCATCATATTCCCATGTCAGAGTATCCAGCAAAAGGAACTCTTCTGTTCCAATCGGTCTCCCGTCGCGATATGTAGAAAATACGTCTGTGCTAATCAGATTCCCTTCTTTTGTGATTCGATCCATAGGGGTATGACCAACAACCTGAAGCAATTTGCGAGGCTTGTATAATCGCATTTTTCCACCCTGAGGTCTCAGCCAGATCGGTGATACATCATTCCACATCTCATTTCTGCCAAGTCCATTGATTATCTCTACCACGGCATCCACATCATGGTATTTTGACTTTGGAACATATTCCTCAACAAAGAAGTTCAATAATCCACCATGAGAAAAGAGAACATTATCAATTCTTTGAACATACTGGATGGGATTATCTTCAGGAAGCGCTGCTCTCAGATCCAATAACTTTCGCTGCACTGTATAATCCGCAAGTGAACTGTACCCACTTTCCAGACAGTGCCAGAAATAACTCAGATCATGATTTCCATAGCACCAGGCAGTTTCCGGAAATAATTTTGCAAAACGGATTGCCTCATCATAGGTTTCTTCATAAAGTGCAATATCGAACTGTTTATCCCAGTCGTCCGGAATATCCATCAGACACACCGCACGCTCTGCAGCTCCTGCCTTTAGCAAAGCAGCCGCCTGTTTAAACATTTGCGGTTTCAGATGAACATCCGGAATTACCAAAACTCTCATATCCACATAAACTTCTTGGTTGACTTGTGGCCAGGAGAAATGCACATGGTCACTTCCGTTGCTTCACTGATGCCACACCAGGCTGCCTTCATGGCACATGGGATACCATTCTCATCATAAGATGCGATAATGAATACCGGCTGCGGAAAACTATATGTTTTGGCTCCAAAATTCTTTCTACTCATTGTTTTATCCTCCTGAAATTTTCATTCCTTTTCGAACTTATCTCTGTTAATAAAGCTTCGCTCCTGCCGGAATTGCATCATTTAACATAATAAGATTCAATTTCTCCTCGCCATTTTCATAATGAATAGCTGACAGCAGCATGCCGCAGGAATCGATTCCCATCATAGCTCTTGGCGGCAGATTGGTAATGGCAAGCAAGGTCTTTCCTACCAGCTCTTCCGGCTCATAATAGGCGTGAATTCCGGAAATGCTTTGTCTCTTGAAATGTAATTCATTTTAATTTTGCTCCTTTACAATCTAATCGTTTTTAACATTATCAATTTTTATATCTTTTTTCTGGATAAGCCAAACAATCCCCTCGTATCGAGATCTCCTCCTATCCATAATTCCAGATCTCATACTCCTGTCTTCTGGCAGCGTCATATACCGGCATCATATTCTTCTCCAGTATATTATAAAATACTTCTCTGAAATTCCCCTTAAGGTACAATTTCTGACCAGCCCATACCAGAAACTGCCTGCTGACATACACATCTACATTCACGGTAAAGTGTTCTCATCTGCCGGAATCAGCATCACATTTTTTCCAAATCGGTCTTGTAATATAATACTCATCACCTGTCTTTTCCTGCATGATCTGTGCCAGCAGATATAGCTTGAATTTCTGGTTTGTTCCCTTGGGGATGATACATTTCTTCCTTCCGCCAATATTAACTCAAGTATACCACAACTGGAAGACATATCGTACATCTTTTCTCTGACATTTCTTCATCCTCTTTTCTTTGAAATATGAAAGAAAATTTATTGCTCCATATATACGAAATGCTCAGAGCATGTTTTACAGCGGTCAAAAGCAATCTTTTTGAAATTTTTGCATTTTTCTATGATATTCCGTTTAAAAAAACACCGATATGATTTCAACTTTTTCAAAAGTCAAAATACATCGGCTGAATCTCTGATAATCATATTTTTTTAGGAAATATTTACTCAAACAATCCTGACACTGCAATCTCCTTTACTGCCTTAATCGCAATCTCATAATTCACATCTTCTTCTAAGATGCGAGCAGTAACCTTTTCATAATCATCTCTATATACCTCATTCTCTATTAAAAAATTCAGTAACTCCGGTACATTTACTTCTGGCTGAGCTGATGGACAAATATTTGTCATTGCCCGGACACTACGTACATCTTTAATAAGATTTTTAAACTCCTCGTTTTGCGGAATAGTGCATGACTGCTATGTAAAAAGTTCAGGAAGGATTTTTGCAACCTGATACAATTTTCTGTAATCTCCGTCATAATAAAAATATCTCCATCATTTCAAAAGAGAATGACGGAGATATTTCGCCCTGCTTATTCTTGTAGCAACCAATCGGCTATATCGTGAATTTCGATTCCTTCATAGCTATATTGGGGATGTTTGGTTCTGGCAATAATCATTTTCGGATAAGCATCTCGAATCTGAAGCAGAGGAGAGCATTCTCTCTCAAATGTTTCCTGCCCGGAAATGTTGTCGCTGACCTGAATATAAAACTTCTCGCTGCCTCTCTGAGCAACAAAGTCGATTTCCTTTTGATAGAGCTTGCCGACATAAACATCATATCCACGACGAAGAAGCTCGATGCAAACGATGTTTTCATATACTCTACCATAATCCATATTTCTGCTTCCCAGTATTGCATATCGAATGCCGCTGTCACACAAATAGAACTTTTCAGAGCTTGCAAGGTATTTCTTACCTCGGATGTCGTATCTCTTAATATCATAAAATACAAAAGCATTGCACAAATACTTAATGTACTTGCCGACAGTTACATGATTGGTTGGAGTCTCATTTGCTGTCAGTAGCTGACTGACCTTATTCGGAGAATTCAGGTTGCTGATATTATCCATAAGGAACTCGCTCAGACGTTGTAAAACCAAAGTGTCCGAGAGAGTATATTTCTGTACCAAATCCCTTGTAACAATCGTTTCGTAGACCTCTTTGATATAGTTTGTTCTGTCTTTTTCGGTTCTATAAGCATAGGAACCTGCCAAACCGCCCTTGATAGCGTACTCATCAAAGAGCTTATCTTTGTCACTAATATCATCATAATACTGGCAATATTCCTGGAAGCTGAAAGGAAACACATGAATTTCAATATAGCGTCCGGTAAACAGAGTTGCCAGATCTGCACTCAACAGGAAAGCATTAGAGCCTGTTACATAGATGTCGTATTTTCCCTTAGAGTACAGGCTGTTGATTGCCAGCTCAAACTTGGGACACATCTGAACCTCGTCTACAAACAGGTAGTTCGTTTTGCCTTCCTGATAATGTTCTTCCACATAGGAGTGTAAGGCATGGTATTCCTTTTATACTGTCTGCTAATAGTATATGCAAGATGTCGCTTTCAAAAACATAAAATTTTTTATTTTTTGAAAGCGGAAACTATGTAAAGGCAACCCGAAGGCTGCCCCAGTACGCACCCATTCCGGGATACTGGTATAGTCCCCCTGATGCAGCACAATTTGAATATTTGGATGCTTTTGCCAAAATGTGCGGATGATACCAGGCAGCCAGTGGCAGGACACACTGGAAACTGTTCCGCTCCGCACAATACCGGAGTCCAGTTCTCGTATTTCATCTGCTGTACGGCGCATGGCTTCATATTGCAACACAGAATTTTGAATAGATGATTTACGGATTTTATCATTCTGTAATCTCGTTCCTTTTTCAGAAGCTGTTTTCTCAGAAGCTTTCTTTTTTCTTTCTCTTTCTGGAACAAATACTTCACTTGTATCTTCCGGTCGTCCTCTGCTTTTATGACTGATATCTTTGACCGATCCATCACGGAGATTCTCCTCTGTCAGACCGTCTCTGGTCATCTTGGTGACTTTTTTATCTCTGCCTGTAAATTCTTTTCCGGCTATAAGCCTCTCCCCCTTTCCTCAAAGGTACAAAAAAAGACCATCTACGATTTTACGGTAAATGATCTTTTCATCGTTAATATTCAATTTATATCATTCTGTTTTCATAATCTTGCAACTCATGGAAAATGTCATCCACATATACAACATCATCTTCTATTCTGTACAGCATGAAATATCTGTGCTTTTGAAAATTTATTCGATGCTATCCCAGACTCTGTAAGCGTGGATTATCACATGTTTTCAAACTTCCTGCTACATGTTTTAACAGTTCTACAGTATCCTCAAAATCATCAAGCACATTCTTCGCCGCCTGCTTATTTTTCTTAGCCAAAAGCAGATACTGAATAAACTGGTTCAAATCTTCTTCTGCTTCTGCTGTTACGACCACTTTATAATCCATATTTTCCTCTCATATCTGAAATCACATCATCTGCATTTCTATAATTTCCATTTTTTGAAGATTCTCTGGATTGTTCCAGTCTTTGAAGCATCTCATCTTCTGTCATAGATGTATACGGATTATGCACTGTTCTTTTGATTTCAAATGGGAATCCATTATATGCAACAGCCTGTGTTAAAAACATTCTTATTGCAGACGTTGTATCTGTTCCAAGATCCTTAAAAAGCTGATCTGATTTACTCTTTAAATCATCGTCTACCCTGATTTGAATTGTACTTGCCATTTTAGATACCTCCATTTCTTTTTCTTTTATTATAATGCTATATCATTGCTAATTCAATACATTTGTAACGATATTCAAGTCATTTTATATTCATGAAGATATCTTTCGTAAACAATCAACACAATTTTCTCTTTCCATACCGGTTCAAATCCTGCCTCCCAATAATTGGAATTCCTGAATATCCAATCAAGTACAATATTCTGTATTTCTGGTGGCAGCTCATACAGATGATGATCATCGTCCACTGTCTTTACCAGATAGATGATATCAGAACACCATACCGCATCAGGATATTCTGGGTTAAATTCTTGTTTTAGAATATTTTTTAGCTTTTGACTTAGATCAGAATCTATGGTTGTTTGTGTATACGGTTTGATCCATTGCGCCTTTATTCCCATTTGACGCATATAATTTCCTACTGTTTTTACAGCAATATGTTCTCCAGTCTTTTGTAATTCAGCTGTAATTTTGGGAGCTCCATAGTTTTGGTGGGAATTTTCATAAATCCTTTGGATTTTCTCCTTTAAAACTGTTCGGCGAATAGAGTATCTGAAGGAACTCTCTTCTTCCATGCATTATAACCAGATTGTGAAACGCCTAATTTTTTCAGTATCCCGCTGACAGAAACTTGACATTTCACAGGCAGGCTATTCATTTCTTCTACGTACTTGAATGTAGCAGTGTAAAGAGTTTTTGTCATTTTCCCAGAATACTGATTGCTTTTTTTAATACTTCAAGTGCATCTTTCGTATCTCGTAATTCTCGCTGTAAACGTGCAATTTCTTTCGCTTCATCACTCGCATAATTTCCTGAACCACGAGTTGGAACATTCCCCTCATGCACCTTAGCTAATCTTGACCAATTCTTTAGTGCAGATTCACTGATTCCAAGATTTTCAGCACACTTACGGAGTGTAATTTCTGGATGCTCCAATCGATATCTTACAGCATCCTCTTTAAACTCTTGTGAATACTTTGTACCTTTTGCCATAACCATTCTCCTCCTTAATCTATGACTATCATATACTATTTATTGAAAATGGTCATGTTTATTTTGTACTATTTATATTCTAACATCACTTTTTTGATTGCCTTAGGCTGTGAGACAGAAAGCCCTTCTAAAAGCCACCGGTA
>CAVCBH010000106.1:0-4047 GCA_963600375.1 bacterium
TCAGTAATAATAGTTTATAGACGATCATTTTGTAGTTCACGACAAAAGATGCGCGAATTAAATTGAAAAAACTAGATTTAACAATACTTTAGAAACTAGATGGATGGAACACTAGAGTATATTTCAAAATATATTAACATACCTTTTTAAATACACTCTGAAATGAAAACATACAAAGTCTTATCATACAAATCGAATATTATTCTGATTTGCATGACAGGACTTTTAAACTTATATTTTATAACTTATAACCGCATCCTTTTAGATATACAGGCAGGTGTAAAAATGAATGAAAAAACTGTCGGAATGCTTTCCAAATTTACCGGCGTATCTGTCCATACAATCAAATACTACGAAAAACTTGGGCTGATTTCATCAAACAGAAGGGAACAGTCCAATTACCGTTCCTATGATGTCCAGAGTTGTACCGATATTTATGAATGTATCAAATACAGAAATATGGGATTTCCATTAAAGGAGATTCAACAGCTTCTTAAAAATGGAGATAATGCACTCCTCTCTTCTCTTCTTGAAAAAAGAAGTCAGGAACTCGCCGCAGAAGCAACGGAATTATTAAATACAAGAGAACTTATCGAAAATTATAGAAAAGAACTTGCTGACCTGGACCGAAAACTCGGCAACTGGTACATTGAGGACTGCCCGAACGTTTACTTTCGCCGCCAGACAAAGGGACTCGACTACATGGACGAGGCATCCTGTGAATCTGATGGTATCAATCTGGCAGAGTATGCTCCAAAAAGCAGCTCTTTATTAGAGCTTTCTCCCGAATATTTTAAGGGAGACATTTCCGCTTTTTCGTGGGGACAGGGCATTACTGTGGATTCCGATAATGACTTCATGAAAGATAAAAAAGGATTTGAAAGAATTTCCGGTGGCAGAATGTTTACCGCATACATGAGCCTTGGTGGTCATTATGCTTCACAGGGAGATTTAATCAACGATTTCCTTCGATATTATAATGAATATAAATCTGGCGTTCCGGAAAATCCTGTCTATGGTTTCCGTCTGCGGATTACTCTTGATGAAACCGGGGACCGGAAAGATTATTTTCGGATGCAGCTTCCTTTGAAATAAGTTTTCCAGCGTAGCATCCGTTCAGTAATAATCGTTCATGGACAATCATTTTGCAGTTCGCAACAAAAGAGTTACGAATCAAACTATAAAATCTATATCCAGCAATACTTTAGAAACTAGATGGATGCTATACTGGAGCGTGTTTGAAAAAACTTGTCATAACTTTATTCTATTTCATCAAAATCTGTCCCACATTATATCAAAATCATATCAAAAAAATACTACCTTCCAGAGAAAAACAAGGATTTTTTTGTTCAAAACCTGTGAGTTACTCGCAGGTTTTTTTCATCTCCTAAAATATTGGTACACCCGGAAACTATTTTTATTCAATTGAAAAATCCCCAAATTTTAAAGATTTGACTCAAACACTTTCACCGTTAATTGCTGAATTTTTTCGTCATTTTATATAAAATCTATCTCCTTTTTTATGCATTTTGACAAATTGACCTGTGAGTAGGGCTTAGTTATATAATTAACAATGTAAACTATTTAAGAAGAAATTATTAGAAAGGACATAAAAATGACACCACAAGAAATTAAAAACACTGATTTTGAAACCTTTTTTCAAGCAGTACCAGGTATGGAAGAAGTTCATCATTTAAAAGCAACTGGTCAGGAAATCTACCATGTTTACAAACATGACGTTGTTTACGTTACACGCCCAGAGGGTGAACGTACTTTACAGATGCTTGTACCTGAGGTAAAACCAGAATCCGCACAGCAGAAATATCCGGCAATCCTTTATGTTCAGGGTTCTGCATGGCTTAAACAGGATCAGTACAAACGTCTTTCCGCTATGGCTGACCTTGCAGGACGTGGTTTCGTAACTGCTACTTTACAGTACAGAGAGAGCGATCTTGCTGTTTTCCCTGCACAGATTCAGGATGCAAAAACTGGCGTAAGATTTTTAAGAAAACACGCAGAAGAATACCATATCGACGTTGATAACATTTTCATCATGGGAGATTCCAGCGGCGGACATACTGCTGTTCTTGCCGGAATTACTGCCGGACAGAATATTTTAGATACAGAAGATTACAATGAATTTTCCTGCGAAGTAAAGGCCATCGTTGATTTTTACGGTGTAACAGACGTTCGTCACAAAGAAGATTTCCCTACTACTTTAAACCAGGGCGAGCCAGACAGCCCGGAGGGAAAATTAATCGGCGGCAATAATGTCTATGAACATCCAGAGCTTTCTAATCCAGTAACCTGCGCTGATTATGTAGAAAAAGCTACACCAATTCCTCCAATCCTTATGATGCACGGAACAGGTGATGACACCGTATCCTGGAGACAGAGCGTACGCCTCTACAAGAAACTTCGCGAAGAAGAAAAAGATGTTACATTCTACATGATTGAAAATGCTGTTCATGGCGATAACGCTTTCTGGACAACTGAGAATCTTGACATTGTAGATGAATTTCTTAAAAAACATATTTAAGTATTTTACTTATATTAACTTGTAATGAACGAAAGGATTTATTTATGAACGCTACTTTAATCATGGCACTTATTTTAATTCTCATTGTAGTTGCCACTGTTATATCAAACAAGCTTCCATTTAACTTTGTCCTTTTCATCGCGCCAATCCTCTGTGCACTGATTCTTGGACATTCTGTAGAAGAAACAAGTACTTTCGTTGTAGAACAGTTTGCTTCTATGATGAAATCTGCCGGATTTATGCTCCTGTTTGCATTCTTATATTTCCAGATGCTCACAGAAGCCGGCATGTTTGACACGATTGTTTCTACTATCACAACAAAGCTCGGAAACAAAATGAATGTAATTGTTATCATGATTCTGACAACCCTTATCGGTGGTTTCAGTCTCCTCACAGGTAACTTCACACCAGCATACCTGATTACATTCCCACTGATGGTTCCTCTGTATAAAAAGTTTGACTTCGACAGAGAAGCAGCTTTCATCATTGCACAGACAGCAATGTCCGCAATGTGCTTCATCCCCTGGGGAATCGGAATGGCCTACACTGCTTCTTCCGCTGGATTAGATGCCAATGAACTTGCATCCGCATCCATGCCTTGGGGCTTATGCTTTATTCCAGCAATCATTTTCCAGTGGGTTTACTTTGGAATCAAACATAAAAGACGTGTCGGAACATTCCAGGCAGTTACTACAACTGTAGAAGCCGCAGCACAGCAGGAAGAGAATCCAAACCGCAGACCAAAACTGTTCTGGGTAAACCTTATTATCTTCATCATCTGCCTTGTAGCACTCGGCGTATTCAATATCGCCCCATACTTTGTATTTATCTTTGCAACTGTAATTACTGCAATGATTAACTACAGAGATAACTTTGGAGAAATCTTCAGCAAGGTTGGACCAATGTACTTAAACATCCTGATCATGCTCCTTGCGATCAATGTATATCAGGCTGTATTTAATAACACAGGCATGGTAGAAGCCCTCTCAGACGGACTTATGCAGGTTTGTCCATCTTTCCTGTTAAGATACATCCACATTATTATGCTTCTTCTGTCTGTTGTAATCATTTACGTTGTACCATTCCAGATTTTCAATGCCCTGTATCCGGTATTTATCTCCATCGGCGCAGGATTCGGAATTCCGGCTGTTGCAATTATCGCACCGTTCGTATGTAACCTGTCACTTGCGACAAGTTCTACCCCAACAAACTCTTCCACTTATACTGGATGTGCACTTACTGAGACAGATGTACAGCATTATTGTAAGAAGGCGGTACCGATTCAGACAGTTACGAATGCTATTGTAATCTTAACAGCAGTGCTGTTCCATGTGCTTAAACTATAATCCGCCAAGTTAAAGACGCACTTTTCTATATACAAAAATGAGAGCAGCCACGAACGCTGCTCTCTTTGGAGAAGGTATTCTTGTTACACTAAATGCAACAAAACTTATAATGTATTGGGGGGGGTTACGAGTATTATAATAGCATCCCGGTTAACTAAAGTG
>CAVCBH010000107.1:0-53071 GCA_963600375.1 bacterium
CCGCAAATTGTGATGCACATCTTGCAGAAAGCATTTTTCAGACACGCTCTAGAACGAGGATTGAATGCGAGCGCATAAGCGAACATTCAACCCGCAGAGATAGAGTCACCGATATAGGATACCTTCTCGCTTCGCGGGCGTCTGTTCTGAATAATTTTCAAAAAAAGATGCAAAATATCCTCTTATAGAGAAAAGTGTATCAATAAAGGTATTGACTTTCAAACAAAAGTTAGTTATTATAAATGCAAGTTAGTAATAACTAACAAATATTGAAACAAGGAGGCACCATGAGACAGGAAGTATTTGAGATTGTACAGAAGATGGACAAAGATAATATCAGAACACAGATGGCCCTGCAGTGTGCGCCGTTGATTACCGGACTTAAGGTGGCGAATCTTTTGATTATCCCATCTAAGAACGAAGAGTATGTCGGAGCGATTCTCGACGGAACGGATATCTCTTATAAGAGATTAGCGAAATCAGAATGCAAGACAACATTTTTCCTGTATCGGGAAGCAAGCTTAACTGTCTGGCTTATGAAAGCTGAGAACAGAGCACTTCTCAGGGAGGCAGGATACAACGGTAAAGTATTATCAGATATCCTTCACACAGTTCAGATACGATATGAAGCTTACGTGCAGAAAGAGAAAACTTTTCCCCATGAAATTGGTGTACTGTTAGGTTATCCTGCAGAAGATGTCAAAGGATTTGTGGTGAATGAGGGGAGAAATTATCTCTATTCTGGTTACTGGAAGGTTTATGGAGACCTGTCGGAAGCAAAGCAACTGTTTTACAAATTTGACCGGGCGAAGGAGGCATTGATTGAACTGGTATCAAAAGGTATCGGAATAAGAAATGTTATAGAGAGCTGCAGCAGTAATTTACTGTTGGATGGCGCGGCCTGAAGTTCCTTGTAAGACCCATTCAAAGATGGAAACATCATGGTAAATCAAACAATAATTTTTTCAGGAGGAAGCAGCAATGAGCAAGATTAGCGTAGTGTACTGGTCTCAGACAGGAAACACACAAGCTATGGCGGAGGCTGTCGGAGCCGGAATCACAAAAGCCGGTAAAGAAGCAGACGTAGTAGAAGTCTCAAGCGCATCTATGGAAGACTTAAAAGCAGCAAAAGTATTTGCACTTGGATGTCCTGCAATGGGTGCAGAAGTACTTGAAGAGATGGAGATGGAACCATTTGTGGAAGAAGTAGAAGGCTTCGCACAGGGAAAAACCATCGCACTTTTCGGATCCTATGGCTGGGGAGATGGTCAGTGGATGAGAGACTGGGAAGAAAGAATGACAGCAGCAGGCGCAACTGTACTAAACGGTGAAGGCCTCATCTGCCAGGAAACTCCAGATGATGATGCAATCAAACAGTGTGAAGAACTGGGCGAACAGCTGGCTCAGAACGCATAAGAGCGTAGAATCATTCAAAGAAAAACTCGTAGTAACTCATAGTAAAAAATAGTAACAAGCAATTATAGTAATCGCATAGTAACGCATATAAAAAACTCATAATAACGCAGTAAAGTAATTTATATTAAAAAAGTAACGTATATCAATAAGTAATTACACATTTAAAAAATACCTCTAATTTAATGAAATACCCTTTCTAAAATTTATTTTTAGTCGAAAAGACAAGAAGGAAGAAATCCTTTCACTCCTTTCCGTAAATCGCAGCGGAAAGCAAGGAAAGAGATTTCTTCTTTTTTTATTTTTGGTGCAAGGCTTTTCGATAAATGCCGTAAGCCACAAATGCCGTAACTGTTTCTGTTATCCAGAAAGCATGCCATACTCCATTTGCGCCGATAAATCGGCTGAGTATAAATGCCAGTGGGACAATGACTACGAGGTAACGAAGCAGTGAAACCACGAGTGATTCGTTCCCTTTTCCCAGTGCCTCCAGAGCTCCGCTTGACACAACAGAGACAGAAGAAACAATGAAACCGCAGGAAATGATGCGGAGTGCGGAAACACCGGCGGCGATTGTTGTTTCCTGGGTGGTGAACATTTTCATAAAGGTTTCCGGTATGAACATAAAAAGTAAAGTTCCGACGGCCATGATGCCGATGGCAATTGTGAGAGCGAGGCGGTAGATTTTATTTACTCGCTTGTATTCTTTTGCACCGTAGTTGTAACCCATTAACGGACGCATTCCCTGAATCATTCCGTTAACAGATAAATATAAGAAAGTCTGCAACTTGTAATAGATTCCAAGAATGACAACGCCAGTTTCAGAAATCGAGGCGAGGATTCCATTTAATGCAGAAATGAGCAGAGATGGAAGAGCCATATTTAATGCGCCGGGAATTCCAACATTGTAAAGGCGAATGCAGACATTTTTTTCGGGGCGAAGCAGACTTCTGCGTATTTTTACAGGCAGGTTTTTAAATATATAAAATAAAATGTAAATAAGTAAGGTAGAACACTGACCGATGCCGGTTGCGATAGCGGCTCCTTCAATTCCGAGTCGTGGAAATGGACCAGGACCGAAGATGAGAACCGGGTCAAGGATGATATTTAAGATGCATCCAAATAACATACTGAGCATGCTGACAACCATCATACCCATTGCCTGGAAATATTTTTCAAAAACGATTTCTACATTAATAACTACAGCAAAGAGGAGAACGATATTAGAATAACGCAGTCCCAAAGACAGAGTGTTCTGATTGTTTGTGAACAGTTTTAAGAATGCAGGCATAATGAGAATGCCAATAATACTTAAAATAATTCCATGTATAATGGAAAGAAACATGCCCTGAGAGGCAGCTTTATCTGCCTGTTCCCGGTGATCTGCACCGAGACAGAAGGCAATCATAACATTGATACCGATACCGAAACCAACAGCAACGGAGTTGACGATATTCTGAATCGGAAACACAAGCGAAAGAGCAGTCATGGCATCCTCGCTAATCTGCGCTACGAAAATACTGTCAATAATATTATAAAGTGAATTTACCAGCATGGATAAAATCATTGGTGCTGCCATAGAGAGTAAAAGCGGCAGAATCGGTTTTTCTTTCATGTAAGTTTGGTCCATATAAAATATCCTTTCTAAAATATATCCCTTTCTACAAAATATACTGCAAATTGGGGTGTGCAGGTTGCAGGGATGATTTTTCAAACACTACACTGGTGATAGTGGCTTTAAAAATAATGCAATAATAAAAATTGCCTGAAGGGTACCATTGTCACAATAAAAAAGGCTATAGAATCTGTCCCTGTTTTAATCTCAGAAACAGAAAAATCTATAGCCTTGTTATAGACAATATATGTTTTGCATCGTTATTATAATAGATTCTAAGGAAAAATGTCAAGCCTGATTTTGAATGAAAAATGTTAAATTTATATTATTAATGGTTTGGAATTAACTGAAATATCCATGAAGTTTACTGATTTTAAAATTATTCTTGCTATTTCTTAATTCCCAGTATATTATTAGGAATTAGGAGGTGGCGAATTATGATGGTTTCGTCCAAAGGTCGTTATGCCCTTCGTGTAATGATCTATTTAGCACAGAATGACAGAGAAGAATTAATTCCGTTAAAAGAAATTGCGGAAAATCAGAATATATCCATGAAGTATTTGGAGATGATCGTGAGCCTGCTTCACAAAGGTAATATGCTCATAAGCGGACGTGGCAAGAAAGGTGGATACCGTTTGGCACGAAAGCCATCCGAGTATACGATTGGTTCTATTTTAAAGCTGACAGAAAAGACATTGGCACCTGTCAATTGTTTGGAGGGTGGTAAGGTAACCTGCGAAAAGGCAGGATACTGCATCACGCTTCCGATGTGGCAGAAACTGGATGGTATTATTGATGATTATTTAGAGACAGTGACACTGGAAGATTTACTGGAGGGCCGGGTATAATTACAACCCGGATTCTTCAGTATTTTTATGAGGCTGTTTTTCACTTTGGTGCTATGGATGGTGTAGTCACGGATTGTCGAAATATATCATAAAAATTATGATAGCGTATGGATATAAAAGTAATATAAGATAGACAGAAAGTATTTTAAGAAGTATTATTTCAAAAATTATGTACATGATAAAAAACAACAATAGCAGTATCTTTTTAGTAAAATCCTATTGACAGGATAGGATTTTCAAGATATAATTCCTATACACTAGATAGGATTTAGAAAGAAGAGGGTGAATTTATGTATATTTATGCAGATAATGCGGGAACTACAAAGATGAGTCCTGTTGCGATAGATGCGATGACAAAGTGCATGAATGAGGTCTTTGGAAACCCATCCAGCCTGCATTCTACCGGACAGCGTGCTGCAGAAGTGCTTCAGAAAGCAAGAGAAGATGTTGCAGAAGCATTAGGCGCAGATTTTAATGAGATTTACTTTACTTCAGGCGGAAGCGAAGCAGACAACCAGGCAATTCGTTCTGCTGCTCTTTTTGGAGCAAAGAAGGGTAAGAAACACCTCATTTCCACAAAGATTGAACATCATGCCGTTCTTCATACTCTTAAGAAGTTAGAGAAAGAAGGATTTGAAGTAACATTACTTGATGTTGGAGCAGATGGAATTGTTGATCCTGCTGACGTAGAGAAAGCAATCCGTGAAGATACAGCATTAGTAACAGTAATGTATGCGAACAATGAGATTGGTACATTGCAGCCAATTGATGAGATTGCAAAGATTTGTAAAGAAAAGAAAGTAACATTCCACACAGATGCAGTACAGGCAGTTGGACATGTTCCAGTGAACGTACATGCACAGAATATTGATATGTTATCTTTATCCGGACATAAGTTCCACGGACCTAAGGGAATCGGTGTCCTTTACGTTAGAAAAGGTGTTCCACTGTTTAACTTGATCGAAGGTGGTGCACAGGAAAGAGGAAGAAGAGCTGGTACAGAGAACATTCCTGCTATCGTTGGTATGGCAGCAGCATTAAAAGAAGCTGTAGCAAAGATGGACGAGAATACAGCAAAGCTCGTAGCTATGAGAGATCGTTTGATCGAAGGGCTTTCTACAGTTGAACATTCCCGTCTGAACGGTGATGCTAAGAAGAGACTTCCAGGTAACGTAAACTTCTGTTTCGAAGGAATCGAGGGAGAATCCCTTTTACTTTTACTTGATGAGAAGGGAATCGAGGCTTCTTCAGGAAGTGCCTGCACATCAGGATCTCTTGACCCCAGCCACGTATTATTAGCAATTGGACTTCCTCACGAAGTTGCACACGGTTCACTCCGTCTTACATTATGTGAAGAGAATACACCAGAACAGATTGAATATATCATTAAAGAAGTTCCAGAAGTTGTTTCTTATTTAAGAAACATTTCACCAGTTTGGGAAGAGCTTGAGAAGGGAGAAAAGAAACATGTTATATAGTGAAAAAGTAATGGATCATTTCCGTAACCCAAGAAACTTAGGAAAAATGGACGATGCTGATGGTATCGGTGAAGTAGGTAACGCAAAATGTGGTGACATCATGAAGATGTACATCAAAGTAAAAGACGGCATCATCGAAGATGTAAAGTTTAATACATTTGGATGCGGTTCTGCAATTGCCAGCAGTTCTATGGCAACAGAGATGATAAAAGGTAAATCTATCGATGACGCCTTAGAATTATCTAACAAAGCTGTAGTTGAGGCTCTTGATGGACTGCCAACACACAAGATTCACTGTTCCGTATTAGCAGAAGAAGCTGTAAAGGCTGCTGTAAAAGACTACTATGACAAGAACGGAATCGAGTACGATAAAACAAAATTTGCACCAGACGATTGCCCGACATGTGGGGAATAGTTGATTTGGTGGTTTGATAGAACTCCAACGGAAGGTTAATGGGGATATGCTGAAGCCATAACCAGACGAAAATGAAAAAGACTTATCATCGTATTTGTGACTTTAGTCGCGGCGGTTTGAATGCTCGCTTTATGCGCTCGCATCCAAACCTTGCTCCGAGGCCACAAATATGATGATAAGTCTTTTTTATTTTCTGATTGTGAATGTCTTTAGGTAAGCATGTCCTTAACTTTCTTTTGTAAAGTTAACAACGTTGGTACACCAAATCAAGGGAGTAAGGATTTGAGGGAGCTGGTTGGAGATTTCTATGTTGACGGTAGAGTTTGAGCTTTTTTGATATGAGAGAACAAGAGGTACTGTCCCGTATGCGATAAAGCGCCTGGTCTTCGTCTCTCTCAGCCACCTGACGAAATAAATCCCACAACCAAGGGAATTCTCCCACAAAACCGATTGACATATCAGAAAACTCTTTGTATAATAACAATGTGTTAACCTACTTTATTCTTATAGTGAAAAACGGAGGAGAAGATAATGAAGTTTTTTATTGATACTGCGAACGTAGAGGATATCAGGAAAGCGAATGACATGGGGGTTATTTGCGGGGTTACAACAAATCCATCTCTGATTGCCAAAGAAGGAAGAGATTTCAACGAAGTTATCAAAGAAATCGCTTCTATCGTAGATGGTCCGATCAGTGGTGAAGTAAAAGCGACAACAACAGATGCAGAAGGAATGATCAGGGAAGGTCGTGAGATTGCGGCAATCCATCCAAATATGGTTGTAAAGATTCCTATGACTGTAGAAGGATTAAAGGCTTGTAAAGTTCTTTCTCAGGAAGGAGTCAAGACGAATCTTACATTGATCTTTACTGCAAACCAGGCATTACTTGCCGCAAGAGCAGGAGCAACTTATGTATCTCCTTTCTTAGGCAGATTAGACGATATCAGTGTAAGAGGTGTTGATCTTATTCGTGATATTGCAGAGATTTTTGCTGTCGCAGGTCTGGATACAGAGATTATCGCAGCGAGTGTCCGTAATCCAATTCATGTAACAGACTGTGCTTTAGCAGGTGCTGATATTGCAACAGTTCCTTATAAAGTAATTGAACAGATGACCAAACATCCTTTGACTGATGCTGGAATTGAGAAGTTTAAAAAAGATTATATTGCAGTATTTGGTGAGTAGGATATAGATGTGATTTCAGAATCTTTATTGCAAAGTGAAATATACAGATTCTGAGATTATGTTGGGCAATAAGGAGGAAACCATGAACAAATTAGAACTTCAGAAGATGGCAAATGAAGTGAGAAAAGGAATTGTCACAGGCGTTCATGCAGCAAAAGCTGGACATCCAGGCGGTTCTTTATCCGCAGCAGATCTTTTTACATATTTATATTTTGAGGAAATGAACGTAGATCCTAAGAATCCTCAGGATCCAGACAGAGACCGTTTCGTATTATCCAAGGGTCACACAGCACCTGGATTATATGCAACATTAGCTCATAAGGGATATTTCCCAGTAGAAGACTTACTTACATTAAGACATATCGGTTCTCACCTTCAGGGACATCCATGTATGCAGCACACTCCAGGACTTGATATGTCCTCAGGTTCTCTTGGACAGGGAATCTCCGCTGCAGCAGGTATGGCTCTTTCTGCTAAGTTAAGAAATAAGTCTTATCGTGTTTACACACTTCTTGGAGATGGTGAGATTCAGGAAGGACAGGTTTGGGAAGCTGCAATGTTCGCAGGAGCAAGAAAGCTTGACAACTTAGTAGTAATCGTAGATAACAACGGATTACAGATTGATGGTAACATCGAAGACGTATGTTCTCCATACCCAATTGATAAGAAGTTTGAAGCATTTAACTTCCACGTAATTAATGTAGCAGATGGTAACGATTTCGATCAGTTAGATGCAGCATTTAAAGAAGCAAGAGAAGTAAAGGGAATGCCTGTAGCAATCATTATGAAGACTGTAAAAGGTAAGGGAGTTTCCTTTATGGAGAATCAGGCATCCTGGCATGGTACTGCACCTAATGATGAACAGTATGCTGTAGCCATGGAAGACTTAAAGAAAGTGGAGGAAGCATTATGTCAGAAGTAAAGAAAATCGCTACCAGAGAAAGCTATGGAAATGCGTTAATTGAATTAGGAAAAGAACACGAGAATCTTGTAGTTTTAGATGCTGACCTTGCAGCAGCTACTAAGACTGGAATGTTTAAAAAAGTTTTCCCGGAACGTCACATTGACTGTGGTATCGCTGAATGCGATATGATGGGCATCGCAGCCGGAATCGCAACAACAGGTATGGTTCCTTTCGCAAGTACATTTGCAATGTTTGCCGCAGGTCGTGCGTTTGAGCAGATTCGTAACTCTATCGGATATCCACACCTTAACGTAAAGATTGGAGCAACTCATGCAGGTATTTCCGTTGGTGAAGATGGAGCAACCCATCAGTGTAACGAAGATATCGCATTAATGCGTACTATCCCAGGTATGACAATCATCAATCCTTCTGATGATGTAGAAGCAAAAGCAGCAGTACGTGCCGCTTATGAATTAGACGGACCTGTATACTTAAGATTTGGTCGTCTTGCAGTACCTGTGATCAATGATAACGAGGATTACAAATTTGAGATCGGTAAAGGTGTTGTATTAAGAGAAGGAAAAGACGTTACAATAGTAGCAACTGGTCTTTGCGTAAGTTCCGCATTAGAGGCAGCAGATATGCTCGCTGAAGATGGTATCGAAGCAAAGGTAATCAACATCCACACAATCAAACCTATCGATGCTGACCTTCTTGTAGCAGCAGCAAAAGAGACAGGTAAGGTTGTTACAGTAGAAGAACATTCCGTAATCGGTGGACTTGGCGGAGCAGTATGTGAAGTACTTTCCGAGAAATGTCCGGTACCAGTTAAGAGAATTGGTGTGAACGATGTTTACGGAGAATCTGGTCCTGCAGTTAAGCTTATTGAGAAATATGGCTTAGATGGCAAGGGTGTATATGCTTCTGTAAAGGAATTTGTTAAATAGTATTTGCCGCAGGCAAAGTTGATGAAAATTATTATTTAATCAACAGACGCTCCCAAAGGGAGAAGATATCCTATATTTGTGACTCTATCACTGCGGGTTGAATGTTCGCTTACAGGCTCACATTCAATCCTTGCTCTAAGGCCACAAATATAGGATATCTTCTCCCTTTGGGAGCTGTTTTTTTGTTGCTGTAGTCCAACTACGATGTCTTCAGCCAGGCGAAATCTCCCACAAATTGTGACGCACATCTTACAGAAAGCATTTTTCAAACACACTCCAGAACGATTAAAAACAAATATTATTCAACAAAATATACAAGAATTCTTCTGGTAAACTTTGAAGCAAATATTCAAATACTGTTGAAAAATGCATTCTTTGATTCAGAAGTGACAATGAATACTTTGTCAGTTTTGTCAATATCGCCATCTTTGATAAATTGCAGATATTGAACATAGAATCAAGGTTCAAAGAAATTGTGAAGAATTTCTCGAAAGAGAGGCTGGAGAAAAGAAGTTTCCAGGAAAAAAACAAGAAAAATACAATGTAGGATGTTATACGTAGGTTTAAATTACTAAAAACAAGAACATTTTATTGGTAAATGTGCTAAAAAGCATCGTTAAAAAAATGATTAAATTGACATTTGTATTATATGTAGTAAAATAAAGATACGAACAGAAGAGAGAATATTCAACATTCTACATTCTATTTAATGAGAAGGGGGTATAGCATTTGAAATTATTAAAACGAATATTTGTAGGGGTGACAGCAATTACAATTTGCACATCAGGATTTGCAACATCCGTATGTGCAAAGACAGATAAGAAAGTAACAACGGAATATCCAAAGTTGAATCTGTCATTTGCGGTGAATGGAACCGATACGCAGATCGATACCAAAGTTGGTCAGTATCTGGCAGAATTGGTTTCTAAGAAATCTGGAGGAAATATTACGATTGATGTATTTCCGAATGATACATTGGCGGGAGGAAATGCCACGAAAGGAATTGAATATGTCTGTGCGGGGGCAACAGACCTGGCGGCATATGCCACAAGTACACTTTCTGCAATTGATCCGAAACTGAATATTGCAACAATGCCATGGACGTTTTCTGATTATGATGAAGCGGAAAAAACCATTAAGACAACTGGGGGGAGAATATTACAAAAAAAGGTTGTCAAAGAAGAAGCTTAATTATCTTGGAGCATTCCACAATGGTTTTCGTCAGTTAACGAATAGCAAACATGCGGTGACAGAACCAAAGGATTTGAAAGGATTGAAAATTCGTATTCCAGGTTCAAAAATTTATATGGACTTCTGGGAAGCAGTTGGTGCAAGTCCGACAGCAATGAGCTGGTCAGAAGTATTTACAGCAATTCAGCAGGGAACAATTGACGGTCAGGAGAATGGAGCGCCGATTACGCAGTCTTCTAAGATGTATGAAGTACAAAAATATATGACAGTATGGAATTACGCATATGACTGTGATCTTATCGTTTGTAATACAGAAGTATGGAACAGTATGAATAAGGCGACACAGGAATTATTAAGGGAATGTATTGAAGAAGCCTGTGATTGGGGAAATGAAACGATTAAAAAAGAAGAAAAAGAAATTATTAACGATTTTAAAGAAGAAGGTATGCAGGTTGATTATTTGTCAGAAGAGCAGCTTACACCTTTCAAGGAATTGATTAAAGATTCCATGAATAAATTGAAAGTAGAATATGGAAAAGAAGCTTGTGAGGCATTTGGTATCAACACGGATGGAGTAAAATTTAAAGATAAAAAATAGGAGGCAGGGAGAGTGAAATTTATAGAGAAGTTTGAAAAATTTGTTGCCTGTGCCTGTGTGTCAGTAATGGCGATTCTGGTATTTGCCAATGTAATTGCGCGATTTATTTTTAACAGTCCGCTTGCAGTTGCAGATGAGATGTCCTGTTATCTGTTTGTACTGATGAGTTTTATGGGAACAGCAATTGCAGCCAGAAAAAAGGCTCATTTAGGTCTTACGATCTTGACAGATAAACTTTCACCGTCAGCAGCTAAAAAAGTACAGGTACTGATGTATGTGATTGCAGCAATCTTTTGTTTACTAATTGTTTTCTTTGGAGTAGAAATGGTAATAAGCCAGTATTCATTAGGTCAGGAAACAGCGACAATGCAGTGGCCAGAATGGATTTATGGATTGTTTGTACCGATTGGTGCAGCGTTTGCAACGATAGCATTTTTAAGTGTAGCGATTGAAACAGCAAGGGGGGAATAAAGAAAAATGGTTGGTATTGTTTTACTAGGGGTGTTTGTCTTACTGTTAATATTCGGAGCGCCGATTGCAGTATGTCTGGGAATGTCAAGTGTGGCGGCAATTTTAGTACAGGGAGCAGGAAAGCCAATTGTGGCAGTTATGTCAGTATTGCCTCGAATCTGCTCAGCTTCCAGTAGTAAGTTCGTATTGTTAGCAATTCCATTCTTTATCATTTCGGGTAATGTTATGGAAAAGGCAGGTATTTCAGGACGACTGATTAATTTGGCTGAGAAGTGTCTGGGTCATATTAAAGGTGGAATGGCAATTGTATGTGTAGTTGTATCCTGCTTCTTCGCAGCTATCTCCGGTTCTGGTCCGGCAACGGTAGCAGCATTAGGTTTGATTATGATTCCTGCATTAGTAAAAGCAGGTTATCCGGCAGCCTTCTCCTGTGCGCTTATGGCAGCAGGTGGAGCGATTGGTGTAGTAATTCCACCATCAATCACCTTTGTAGTATATGGCTCGATTGCAGATGCATCAATCACAGATTTATTTAAAGCAGGTATGCTTCCTGGAATTGCAATGGGAGTAGGTTTGATTATAACCGCTTTATTTATCGGAAGAAAATATGATTTAAAAGTTGCACCAAAAGCTTCTAAAGAGGAACGTATTGCAGCATTTAAGGATGCATTCTTTGGATTGATGATGCCGGTAATTATTCTTGGTGGAATTTACGGTGGTATTTTTACACCAACAGAAGCAGCAGCTGTATCTGTATTTTATGGCTTGTTCGTAGGAATTTTCATTTATCGTGAGATTGATGTAAAAAGAATGATCGATATTATGGTAGATTCCTGTTCAACAACAGCAACAGTTATGTTTATCACAATGGGAGCTTCACTTTTTGCATATGTACTGACGCGTGCAAGATTAGATCTGGCAATTAAAGATATCATGTTATCTATAACAGGTGGAAACACGATCATCTTCTTTATCATTGTAAACATTGTACTTCTGATCGCAGGATGCTTCCTGGATTCTACATCAGCGTTGTATATTTTTACACCATTGTTTGCACCGGTAGCAGTTGCACTTGGAATCAATCCGATTCATCTTGGTGTAGTTATGATTGTCAATCTTGCAATTGGTTTATTTACACCACCGGTTGGAGTAAACTTGTATGTCGCATGCGGAATAGGAAAGATATCAATAGAAGATATTTCAAAAGGGGTAATACCGTGTCTGATAGCGATGTTAATTGTGTTATTACTTGTAACTTACATACCTGCAATTTCATTGCTGTTTGTTTAAAAGAAAATAATAAAAAAATATAGGATTGAGTTTAGGGTATATAAACTCAATCACATAAAAACAAATAAATATCCTACGTTGAACCATCAACATAATAATTTTAAAATGAGGTAAAAAAATGAAAGATGTATCTATGAAGGAATTGAAAAATATTGCAACAGAGATGAGGATGAAAGTAGTTGATATGATCTACAAAGCAAAGTCCGGACATCCGGGAGGATCCTTATCTGCAGCTGATTTTGTAACAGCATGTTATTTTAAGTACATGAATGTTGATCCAAAGAACCCACTCTGGGAAAATCGTGACCGTATGGTTTTCTCAAAAGGTCATGTATGCCCGATTCAATATGCATGTCTTGCTACACTTGGATATTTTCCAGAAGAGGAATTAGATACTCTTCGTAAAGAAGGTTCTATGCTTCAGGGGCATCCATCCATGAATAAATGTCCTGGTATTGATATTTCAACAGGTTCTCTTGGACAGGGTCTTGCCTGTGCAGCTGGTATGGCACTTGCGGGAAAAATCGATAAAAAAGATTATAAAGTATTCTGTATTGTAGGTGATGGAGAATGTCAGGAAGGTGAAATCTGGGAAGCAGCTAATACAGCACATAAGTATGAACTGGATAATCTGATTGTATTTGTTGATTTTAATAATCTTCAGATTGATGGTACTTGTGATGAGGTAATGCCAAATGGAGATCTCGGTGAGAAGTTTGGAAGCTTTGGTTGGGAAGTTTTAGAGATTGACGGACATGATATGGAAGAAATCTGTGCAACTCTGGATAAATGTTATGCTTCCAAAAATGGAAAACCAAAATGCATCTATGCACACACAATCAAAGGAAAAGGTGTTTCTTACATGGAGAATTCCTGCGCATGGCATGGAACTGCACCAAACAAAGAGGAACGTGACCAGGCAATCGAAGAATTGAGCGCACAGCTGATTAAATAGATAGAATTAGGAGGATGAAAAAATGAGTGAAGAATTAAAAAATGTTGCAACCCGTGATGGTTTTGGGGAAGAAATATTAAAACTCGGTCGTGAAAATCCAGAAATTATGATTGTAGATGCAGATATCGGAAAAAGCTGTAAAACAGGTGCGTTCCGTAAAGAATTATCCGCAGAATATCATGAAGATAAAAATCAGTATGTTAATGTAGGTATCGCAGAACAAAATGCAGCAGGAGTTGCAGCAGGTCTTGCTACATGTGGAAAGATTCCATTTGTTGTAACATATGCTGTATTCGGTTCCCTTCGTATGTGCGAAATGATTCGTCAGGAAATTTGTTATCCGAACCTGAATGTAAAAATTGCATGTTCTCATGGTGGAGTAACACCGGCAAACGATGGTGCTTCTCATCAGGCAATTGAAGATATGGGTGTACTTCGTTCTATCCCAAATATGACAATCGTAATGCCTGCAGATTATGTTTCAGCAAAGAAACTGACACGTGCAGCAGCAGAAATAGATGGTCCAATGTATCTTCGTTTTACACGCGATGCGATTCCTCAGATTTATAATGAGAGAGTAGAGCTGGTAATCGGAAAAGCACATCAGATTCAGGATGGCAAAGACGTAGCAATTATTGCAAATGGTGATACAGTTCGTCTGGCAATTGAAGCAGCAGATCAGTTAGAAGCAGAAGGTATTTCTGTAAGAGTACTGGATATGCATACAATTAAACCATTAGATGTAGAAGCAGTAACAGCCTGTGTAAATGATATTGGAAAGATCATTACAGTGGAAGACCATAATATTATGAATGGTTTAGGATCTGCTGTATGTGAAGTTGCAGCAGAACTCGGAAAAGGCGTTGTAAAACGTATTGGTATCCAGGATCAGTTTGGGCAGTCTGCTCCATATGAAAGATTGTTAGCAATAAATGGTATCACTGTAGAAAATATTGTAGAAACTGCAGAAAAAATGCAGTAATTTAAAACGGTATAAATAAAAAATATACAAGGTTATATAAAGGTTATTATAAATAAAATAATAAGATAGAGAAATGCTGTCTGGCATTTCTCTATAAAAAAGAAAACAAAAAACCTGAAAAATAAGGAGGAAAATATTATGTTAGATTTTACAAATCAGGTAGTAGTTGTAACTGGTGCAGGCTCTCCCAAAGGAATTGGACGTACAATAGCACAAACATTTGGAAAACAGGGAGCAAAGGTAGTTATTTGCGATATCAATCAGGCTGGCCTGGATGCAAATGTAGAAGAGATGAAAGAAATGGGAATTGATGCAGCTGGATTTGCGGCAAATCTGACAGACCCAGAAGCAGTAAAAGAACTGGTTAACAAGATTGTCAATAAATATGGCCGCATTGATGTTTTGGTTAACAATGCTGGAATTTCCCAGAAAGTTACTGTAGCGGATATGACTCTGGATGATATTGTACGTATCTTTAATGTTAATATGTTTGGTCTGTTCTTAATCACTCAGGCAGTATGTGAAGTAATGAAGAAACAGAAATATGGACGTATTGTTCATTTGTCATCTGTATCCGGAAAACGTGGAGGCGGTATTTTCGGAGGAGCTCATTATTCAGCATCTAAAGCAGCTGTACTTGGATTCTCTAAAAACCTTGCACGTGAAGTATCCCAGTATGGTATTACAACAAACTGTGTATGTCCAGGACTGATCAATACAGAAATCTAGAAATCATTACCAAAAGAACAGGCAGATGAAATTATCGCAGGTATCCCTATGGGACGCCTGGGAGAAACACAGGAAGTTGCAAATGCAATTGTATTCCTTGCTTCAAAAGAAGCTTCTTATATCACTGGAGAAGAAATTGATATCAACGGAGGTTCTCACATGGACTAATCTTGAAAGTCCAACAAAGATTCTCGTTCATTCCTACTAAAAATAACATAAATTAAAAGCAATAAAAGTCCATTAATGCAATATGCCCTTGCATTTTCCTAAGTTGGTCAGTCAGATAACTGTTCTTTATCTGGCTGGCCAATTTTTTGTACAAAATCTATATGATATTAAAAAAAATTGTTGCCTTTTTAACAGGATAGCAAGTATAATAGAATGAAGAACATCCAATGTTATATAAAAATATATTTACAAAGTCTTTTATATAGTTGTTGTTTGAATTGTTTTTTGCCAGATGCTTTTGGAAGTTCCTGATGTATACTTGAGAAAATAATAAATTTTTTCACAAAGTCAAATACAGAACAATTTAGGGAACATATAAATAAATAAGAAAAGGGGAGAATGCAAAATGTCTGAATATTTAAAAAAAATTGACCGGTCCTCAGTTGTGCAGCGTGTAATTGACCGACTTACGAAGGCAATGCTGAGTGGGGAATTAAAACCAGGGGATAAGATTCCTACAGAGATGGAATTGTCAGAACAATTAGGTGTGGCACGTAACTCTATACGTGAAGCGATAAAAATATTGGTATATATCGGGGTATTGGAAATCAGAAGAGCGGAAGGAACTTTTATATGTAATGGATTTTCAGAAAGTCTGATTGATCCGATGATTTATGGAATTATTTTAAATCAGCAGAATGAAGAAGAATTGCATGAATTAAGAGCTATGATAGAGTCGGGTGTGATGCATCTTGCCGTAGAAAAATGCGATGAAGATGAAATTAAGCAACTTCAGGAAAGACTGATTAATTTAAAAGAGATGATTATGGCAGATGATCTGAATGTAGATGCTGTATTTAAAGCTGATAACGAATTTCATGATGCAATCACAGAGATGGGGCATAACTCTATGATTTCCAAAATAAATGCTATTACACGCGTCCTTACATATTCAACGCGATATGAATCTGTAAAGAGAATGATGGAGTCAGGAAGACGGGAAGAACTGTATGAGGCGCATGACAATGTTTACAGGATGATTGCAAACAGACAACAGGAGGGATTATATCAATCTGTAAAAGCAACATATTTTCTGAACAAAGAAGATAAATAACAGATCCTTGTTGTTGTCAAATCAAAAAGATTGCTAAATTTCTTCTTCCTTTTTAGAAGAAATTATACATAATATATGGAAGAGATTTCACGCCCATGTTTAACTGGTAAAAAAACTGGAAAAAATCAAAAACAGGAGAAAAAAGTTGGTTGACATGACTTGACAGATGTGCTATGATAATAAACTGATTCACAATGGGTCTGTATGCCTATTGGAAAGTAACCAGAAGATTTTACATTATGATTATTCAAGGGGTGAAAACATCGATGGAAAAGAATAGACTGCGTCCAACGCGAATTCCGGGAAGCAAAAACATCAGAATGAGCTATGCCAGACAAAAAGATGTTCTCGATATGCCGAATCTTATAGAAGTCCAGAAAGATTCCTACAAATGGTTC
The DNA here is from genome assembly GCA_963600375.1 of bacterium. Lineage (GTDB taxonomy): Bacteria > Bacillota > Clostridia > Lachnospirales > Lachnospiraceae > Anaerobutyricum. Next base: position 16,702 of record CAVCBH010000107.1, read on the forward strand.
CTTACAGATGGATTAAAAGAGGTTTTTGAGGACATTTCGCCTATCACGGATTATAGCGGACAGCTCAGCCTGGAGTTTGTGGACTTTCAGCTTTGCAGAGAGGATAGAAAGTATTCAATCGAGGAGTGTAAAGAACGTGATGCAACATATGCAGCTCCTTTAAAAGTGAAAGTTCGTCTCCATAATAAGGAAACAGATGATTTTAAACAACACGATATTTTTATGGGTGATCTGCCATTGATGACGGAAACAGGTACTTTCGTAATTAATGGTGCGGAACGTGTTATCGTCAGTCAGTTAGTTCGTTCTCCAGGTATTTATTATGCGATCAGCCACGACAAGATTGGTAAGAAGTTATATTCCTGTACCGTAATTCCTAACCGTGGTGCATGGCTGGAATACGAGACAGACTCCAACGATGTATTTTATGTTCGTGTTGACCGTACAAGAAAGGTTCCTGTTACTGTACTTATCAGAGCTCTTGGCATTGGAACCAATGCCGAAATTAAGGAATTATTCGGAGAAGAGACTAAGATTTTAAAAACTCTCGAAAAAGATACAGCAACAAACTACCAGGAAGGTCTTAAGAAGTTATATGAGAAGATCCGTCCAGGTGAACCATTATCCGTTGACAGTGCAGAAAGCCTGATTAACAGTATGTTCTTTGATGCAAGACGTTATGATCTTGCTAAAGTAGGACGTTATAAATTTAATAAGAAATTAATGTTCCGCAATCGTATTGCAGGACATAGACTGGCACAGGATGTTCTTGATCCTTCAACAGGAGAAATTCTTTTTGAAGCAGGAGTTCGACTTACAAAAGAGCAGGCTGACGCTATTCAGAATGCGGCAGTTCCATATGTTTATGTTGAGACAGAAGAGAAAGAAGTAAAAGTCCTTTCCAGTATGATGGTAGACATCACAAGCTTTGTCGATGTTGATCCTGAGGAAGTGGGCGCTACTGAATTAGTATATTACCCGGTCCTTGAAAAAATCTTAGAAGAATATGATGATATAGATGAGATCAAAGCACAGATTCGCAAGAATATCAATGAGCTGATTCCAAAGCATATTACAAGAGAAGATATTTTAGCTTCCATTAACTACAATATCCATCTTGAATATGGTGTTGGTAACGACGATGATATCGACCACTTAGGTAACCGTCGTATCCGTGCCGTTGGTGAGTTATTACAGAACCAGTACAGAATTGGTTTATCCCGTCTGGAGAGAGTTGTCAGAGAACGTATGACAACACAGGATATTGAATCCATTTCCCCACAGACATTAATTAACATTAAGCCAGTTACTGCTGCTGTTAAGGAATTCTTTGGAAGTTCTCAGTTATCTCAGTTCATGGATCAGCATAACCCATTGTCTGAGCTTACACATAAGAGACGTCTTTCCGCATTAGGTCCTGGTGGTCTTTCCAGAGATCGTGCCGGATTCGAGGTTCGAGATGTACACTATTCCCATTACGGAAGAATGTGTCCTGTAGAGACTCCCGAGGGTCCTAACATCGGTCTGATCAACTCTCTTGCAACTTACGCAAGAATTAATGAATATGGCTTTATCGAGGCTCCATACCGTAAGGTTGATAAGAGCGATCCACAGAACCCGGTTGTAACAGATGAGGTTGTATACCTTACTGCAGATGAAGAAGATAACTATACAGTAGCACAGGCGAACGAACCATTAGATGAAGAGGGTCACTTCATTCACACAAATGTTTCCGGTCGTTACAGAGAGGAAACATCCGAGTTTAGAAAGTCAAGAATCGACTTAATGGACGTATCTCCTAAGATGGTATTCTCCGTAGCTACATCCATGATTCCTTTCCTTGAGAACGATGATGCGAACCGTGCGCTGATGGGATCTAATATGCAGCGTCAGGCCGTACCTCTGTTAAAGACAGAAGTTCCAGTTGTTGGTACTGGTATGGAAGCAAAGGCTGCCCGTGACTCAGGTGTATGTATTATCGCACATCATGCAGGTACAGTTGAGTACTCAACAAGTAAAGAAATTATCGTAAAACGAGAAGATGGAATCCGTGATACTTACCACGTGATCAAGTTCTCCCGAAGCAACCAGGGTAACTGCATGAACCAGAGACCTATCGTAAATAAGGGTGATCATGTTGAGGCAGGAGATATCCTTGCAGATGGTGCTTCCACATGCGGCGGTGAGATGGCTCTTGGTAAGAACCCATTGATCGGATTTATGACCTGGGAAGGTTATAATTACGAGGATGCCGTACTTTTAAGTGAGCGTCTTGTACAGAATGACGTATATACATCTGTTCATATTGAAGAATATGAAGCAGAGGCCAGAGATACTAAGCTTGGACAGGAAGAGATCACGAGAGATCTTGCTGGTCTTAGCGAAGATGTATTAAAAGATCTGGATGAGAACGGTATCATCCGTATCGGTGCAGAAGTTCATGCCGGAGATATTCTGGTAGGTAAGGTTACTCCTAAGGGAGAGACAGAGCTTACTGCCGAAGAGAGACTTCTTCGTGCTATTTTCGGTGAAAAGGCAAGAGAAGTTCGTGATACTTCCCTTCGTGTTCCACACGGTGCTTACGGTGTCGTTATGGATACAAAGGTATTTACAAGAGAGAATGGTGACGAGCTGCCTCCGACAGTTAACAAGTCTGTTCGTGTATACATTGCACAGAAACGTAAGATTTCCGTTGGTGATAAGATGGCCGGTCGTCATGGTAACAAGGGTGTAGTTTCCCGTGTACTTCCAGTAGAGGATATGCCATTCCTTCCTAATGGTCGTCCACTTGATATCGTACTGAACCCATTAGGTGTACCTTCCCGAATGAACATCGGACAGGTCTTAGAGCTTCATTTAAGTCTTGCATCCAAGGTGCTTGGATTTAACGTAGCAACACCGGTATTTAATGGTGCGAATGAGAATGATATCATGGATACACTTGAGATGGCGAATGACTATGCGAACAAGACATGGGAAGAATTCGAAGAACGCTGGGGTGACAAAGTTAACGATGATATTATGAAATATCTCTGGGATAACCGTGACCACAGAGAAGAATGGAAGGGTGTTCCAATTGACCGTACTGGTAAGGTACAGCTTCGTGATGGACGTACCGGACAGGAATTCGATTCACCAGTTTCCATCGGATTCATGCATTATCTGAAGCTGCATCACTTAGTAGATGATAAGATTCATGCACGTTCCACAGGTCCTTACTCATTAGTAACACAGCAGCCTCTGGGTGGTAAAGCTCAGTTCGGTGGACAGCGTTTCGGAGAGATGGAAGTTTGGGCTCTTGAGGCTTATGGCGCTTCCTACACTCTTCAGGAAATCTTAACTGTGAAGTCTGATGATGTAGTTGGTCGTGTGAAGACATACGAGGCAATCATCAAAGGTGAAAATATTCCTGAACCAGGTATTCCGGAATCCTTCAAGGTACTTCTTAAGGAATTCCAGTCTCTCGCTCTTGATGTTCGTGTCTTAAAAGAAGATATGACAGAAATCGAGCTTCAGGAAGGCAGTGAAACAATTAATGAATCACTTACTTCAGTGATTGAGAGCAGTCCGGATGATAACAATTATAAGGACGACAGCAATCTTGGAGAATATGGCTACAGGGAAAGTACTCTGGAAGAGGAAGTCGGACAGGCCGATGCACAGCCAGAGATGACAGGAATGCCTTTTGGTGATTCCGATTTGTAAGATAGTTTGGAAGGAGTAACCTATGTCTGATATGAATAACCAAACAGTTGAACAGCCGGTTAATTTTGACGCCATTAAGATCGGACTTGCGTCTCCGGAACTGATTCGTCAGTGGTCTCATGGTGAGGTAAAAAAGCCGGAAACCATTAACTACCGTACTTTAAAGCCGGAAAAAGATGGTCTGTTCTGTGAAAGAATTTTCGGACCAAGCAAGGACTGGGAATGTCACTGTGGTAAATATAAAAAGATTCGCTATAAAGGCGTTGTCTGTGATAAATGTGGAGTAGAAGTTACAAAGGCCAGTGTAAGAAGAGAAAGAATGGGACACATCGAGCTCGCAGCTCCAGTATCCCATATCTGGTACTTCAAGGGAATCCCTAGCCGTATGGGATTAATCCTTGATATGTCTCCAAAAGCACTTGAAAAAGTATTATACTTTGCTTCCTTTGTAGTTCTTGATCCAGGAACAACAAACTTAAGCAAGAAGGATGTTATCTCTGATGCAGAGTACCGTCGTGTTACAGAAGAATACAGAGATTCTGATGAAGGTCTTGGAAACTTCCGTGTAGGAATGGGTGCTGAGGCAATCAAAGAACTTCTTGCAGAGATCGATCTTGAAGCTGAAGCAGAAGAACTTAAGGCAAGCCTTAAGAATGCCAGCGGACAGAAGAAAGCAAGAAATATTAAACGATTAGAAGTTGTAGAAGCATTCCGTCTGTCAGGAAACCGTCCAGAATGGATGGTTCTTGATGCTGTTCCGGTTATTCCTCCGGATATCCGTCCAATGGTTCAGTTAGATGGTGGACGTTTTGCAACATCCGATCTGAATGATTTATATAGAAGAATTATCAACCGTAATAACCGTCTTAAGAGACTGTTAGAGCTTGGTGCGCCAGACATCATTATCCGTAACGAAAAGCGTATGCTTCAGGAAGCTGTTGATGCGTTGATCGATAACGGTCGTCGTGGTCGTCCAGTAACTGGTCCTGGAAACAGAGCATTAAAGTCCCTTTCTGATATGTTAAAGGGTAAACAGGGACGTTTCCGTCAGAACCTTCTTGGTAAGCGTGTTGACTACTCAGGACGTTCTGTAATCGTAGTAGGACCAGAATTAAAGATTTACCAGTGCGGTCTTCCAAAAGAGATGGCTATCGAGCTTTTTAAACCATTTGTCATGAAAGAACTTGTAGCAAATGGTCTTGCTCATAACATTAAGTCTGCCAAGAAGATGGTAGAGAAGTTACAGCCAGAAGTTTGGGATGTACTCGAAGATGTTATTAAGGAACATCCGGTTATGTTAAACCGTGCCCCGACCCTGCATCGTCTTGGTATTCAGGCATTTGAGCCAACATTAGTAGAAGGTAAAGCGATTAAGTTGCATCCATTAGTATGTACAGCGTTCAACGCCGACTTCGATGGTGACCAGATGGCTGTCCATCTGCCACTTTCTCAGGAAGCACAGGCTGAGTGTCGTTTCCTCTTACTTTCTCCAAATAACTTACTGAAACCATCCGATGGTGCTCCAGTAGCCGTTCCTTCACAGGATATGGTCCTTGGTATTTACTACCTGACCATGGAAAAAGAAGGAGCTAAGGGCGAAGGTAAGTGCTTTAAATCTGAAAATGAAGCATACCTTGCTTATGAGAACAAGGTGATTACTCTTCATTCCAGAATCAAAGTAAAGAGAAGAGGTATGAGACCAGACGGAACAATGGGAAGCCGTATTGTAGATTGTACAATGGGACGTCTTCTTTTCAACGAGATCATCCTTCAGGATTTAGGTTTTGTTGACCGTTCTGATCCAGATAACTTCTTAAAACTGGAAATCGACTTCCAGTGTGGTAAGAAACAGTTAAAACAGATTCTCGACCGTTGCATTAGTGTACATGGTACAACTAAGACGGCAGAGGTTCTTGATAATATCAAAGCTCTTGGATATAAGTATTCTACAATTGGTGCGTTAAGTGTATCTATTTCCGATATGACTGTACCAAAAGAAAAACCGGAAATCCTTGCAGCAGCTCAGAAACAGGTTGAGTACATTACAAAACAGTACCGCCGTGGTTTCATGACAGAAGAAGAACGTTATAAAGCAGTAGTACAGACATGGTTCGCTGCCGATAACGAACTTACAGATAAACTGATCAGTGGTCTTGATAAGTACAACAACATCTTCATGATGGCTGACTCCGGTGCCCGTGGTTCTAACCAGCAGATCAAGCAGCTTGCCGGTATGCGTGGACTGATGGCCGATACATCCGGACGTACGATCGAACTTCCTATCAAGTCCAACTTCCGTGAAGGTCTTGACGTACTGGAGTACTTCATTTCTGCACATGGTGCCAGAAAGGGACTTTCCGATACAGCCCTTCGTACAGCCGATTCCGGTTACCTGACAAGACGTCTTGTAGATGTATCTCAGGAACTTATTATCCGTGAACAGGATTGTTGCGAAGGAACAAATAAGATTCCAAGCATGTATGTAGAAGCTATCATGGATGGAAAAGAAACAATCGAATCATTAGAAGATCGTATCAGTGGACGTTACGCCGCAGAAGATTACAAAGATAAAGAAGGTAATCTCATTGTTGAAGCCAACTGCATGATTACTCCAAAGCGTGCAAAAGCAATCGTAGCCGCTGGATATCAGCAGGTTAAGATCAGAACAATGTTAACATGTAAGTCCCATAACGGTGCATGTTCTAAATGTTACGGTGCCAACCTTGCAACTGGTCAGGCAGTACAGGTTGGAGAGGCAGTCGGAATTATCGCTGCGCAGTCTATCGGTGAACCTGGTACACAGCTTACCATGCGTACATTCCATGCTGGTGGTGTAGCCGGTGATGATATCACACAGGGTCTTCCTCGTGTCGAGGAGCTTTTTGAGGCACGTAAACCGAAAGGTCTTGCCATCATCACTGAAATTGCTGGTCGTGCGGATGTAAAAGAAACAAAAGAAAAACGTGAAATTACTGTAGTAAATGAGGATAGCGGAGAAACAAGAAATTATATAATTCCTTATGGTTCCCGTATCAAAGTTCTTGACGGTACTTACTTAGAGGCCGGTGACGAACTGACAGAAGGTTCTGTAAATCCTCATGATATCTTAAGAATCAAAGGTGCAGGAGCAGTTCAGGATTACATGATGCGTGAAGTACAGCGTGTATACCGTCTGCAGGGTGTAGATATCAACGATAAGCATATCGAGATCATCGTTCGCCAGATGCTTAAGAAGGTTCGTATTGAAGAAGCTGGAGACAGTCAGTACTTACCAGGAGCCCTCATTGATATCCTTGAATTAGAGGATGAGAATGAAAGACTTCTCGCAGAAGGAAAAGAGCCTGCAACAGCAGAACAGACACTTCTCGGTATCACAAAGGCTTCTCTTGCAACAAGCTCCTTCTTATCTGCTGCTTCCTTCCAGGAAACAACAAAGGTTCTTACAGATGCAGCAATCAAAGGAAAGATTGACCCATTAATCGGTCTTAAGGAAAACGTACTTTTAGGAAAACTGATTCCGGCAGGAACAGGATTAAAGAAGTATCGTAACCTTCATCTTGATACAGGAAAAGTTGTCAATGAAATCGAAGGCGCAGACGAATTTGACTATGATGCAGAGTACCCTTCTATGGAAGAAGAAATGCGCGATCAGAAGTCAGAGGATGCAGCAATGATGATGGATTCTGAAAGTCTTTAATTAAGATACAGAGACAGACAAGCCCCTGAAAATAAAATAATCCCTGTCTGTGACTTTCGTCGCGGCGGTTTGAATATTCGCTTAGACGCGCGAACGTTCAAACCCTTGCTCCCAGGTCACAGACAGGGGTTATTTTGTTTTCAGGTGTCGTCTGTTTTACGAAAAAATGAAATTCAAATTCCCCCTTGACAAAAAGATTTTTTAAATATATAATCTCTAATTGTGTGCGATGTATAACTATGTCCACATATGGGTATAATCAAGATGATTTGTCATATTGATTTGACCCGAAGAAGAAACTATTAGCAACCACATTAGAAAATATGCATGGAGGTGAATTTCAGAATGCCTACTTTTAACCAGTTAGTTAGAAAAGGAAGACAGTCTGTAGCAAAGAAATCCACGGCACCTGCTCTTCAGAAAGGATTTAACTCCTTAAAGAAAAGACCAACAGATGCCAGCTCACCACAGAAACGTGGAGTATGTACAGCCGTTAAGACAGCAACTCCTAAGAAGCCTAACTCAGCGCTTCGTAAGATTGCCAGAGTACGTCTTTCCAACGGTATCGAAGTAACAAGCTATATCCCAGGTGAAGGTCACAACCTTCAGGAGCATAGTGTTGTACTTATCCGTGGAGGAAGAGTAAAGGACTTACCAGGTACAAGATATCATATCGTACGTGGTACTCTTGATACAGCAGGCGTAGCAAACAGACGTCAGGCTCGTTCCAAATACGGTGCTAAGAGACCTAAGAAATAAATATCAGTGAGAATGCCGGAATAGCAATATTTTCTCTGTTGGTTGCAGGCAATATATTGACTTGTCCGAGCATGAACAACGGAAACATCAGTTTCCATGAGTACCTATGATTTAATATTTCATTTCCTCATGGAAATGAAGAAATGAAAATCAGATTTAATTAAGGAGGGAAGAACCGTGCCACGTAAAGGACATATCGCAAAAAGGGATGTATTACCAGATCCTATTTACAATAACAAAGTGGTAACAAAGCTTATCAATAACATCATGTTAGATGGTAAGAAAGGTGTTGCACAGAAAATCGTTTACGGTGCTTTCGACCGCATTGCGGAAGAAACAGGAAAAGATGCCTTAGAAGTATTTACAGAGGCTATGAACAACATTATGCCAGCTCTGGAAGTAAAGGCTAGACGTATCGGTGGTGCTACTTATCAGGTACCTATCGACGTAAGACCAGACAGACGTCAGGCATTAGCTCTTCGTTGGATTACACTTTACTCTCGTAAGAGAAGCGAAAAGACTATGGAAGAGCGTCTTGCAAAAGAACTTATGGATGCAGCTAACAACACTGGTGCATCTGTAAAGAAAAAAGAAGATATGCACAAAATGGCAGAAGCAAACAAAGCTTTCGCACATTACAGATTCTAATAAGTTATTTACACAGGATGAGCTGCAATCATGCAGCCATCCAGCTACATTTTATAGGAGGAAAAAACCTTGGCTGGAAGAGAATATCCACTTGAGAGAACCAGAAATATTGGTATTATGGCCCACATTGATGCTGGTAAGACAACATTAACAGAGCGTATCCTGTATTACACTGGTGTAAATTACAAGATTGGTGATACTCATGAAGGTACTGCTACCATGGACTGGATGGAACAGGAGCAGGAAAGAGGTATCACAATCACTTCCGCTGCCACAACATGTCACTGGACTCTGGAAGAAAATTGTAAACCTAAAAAAGGTGCTTTAGAGCATCGTATCAATATTATTGATACCCCAGGACACGTTGACTTTACAGTAGAGGTAGAAAGATCTCTTCGTGTATTAGACAGCGCTGTTGGTGTCTTCTGTGCAAAGGGCGGTGTTGAACCACAGTCCGAAAATGTATGGCGTCAGGCAGACACTTATAATGTACCACGTATGGCATTCATTAATAAGATGGATATCATGGGTGCTGATTTCTACGGTGCAGTAGATCAGATTAAAACAAGATTAGGTAAAAATGCGATTCCTATTCAGCTTCCTATCGGTAAGGAAGATGACTTCAAGGGAATCATCGACTTAATGGAAATGAAAGCCTACATCTATAACGATGAAAAGGGTGAAGACATTGACATTATCGATATCCCGGAAGATATGCAGGATGATGCTGAATTATATCACACAGATATGGTAGAGAAGATCTGTGAAGCAGATGATGATTTAATGATGGCTTACCTTGATGGTGAAGAGCCAAGCGTTGAAGACTTAAAGAAAGTTCTTCGTGAAGGAACATGTAACTGTACAATGGTTCCTGTTTGCTGTGGTACAGCTTACAGAAACAAAGGTGTTCAGAAACTTCTTGACGCTATCATCGAATATCTGCCGGCTCCTACAGATGTAGAAGCTATCAAAGGTCAGGACTTAGAAGGTAATGAAGTGGAAGTTCATGCTTCTGATGATGATCCATTTGCAGCTTTAGCATTCAAGATCATGACAGACCCATTCGTTGGAAAGCTTGCTTTCTTCCGTGTATATGCCGGAACAATGAACTCTGGTTCTTACATTTTAAATGCTACAAAGGGCAAAAAAGAACGTGTTGGACGTATCCTTCAGATGCATGCCAACAAACGTCAGGAATTAGATAAAGTATACTCAGGAGATATCGCAGCAGCAGTTGGATTTAAGTTCACTACTACTGGTGATACAATCTGTGATGAACAGCATCCGGTAATTCTTGAGTCTATGGAATTCCCAGATCCAGTTATCGAGCTTGCTATCGAGCCTAAGACAAAAGCTGGACAGGGTAAGATGGCAGAAGCTCTTGCAAAACTTGCAGAAGAAGATCCTACTTTCCGTGCTCATACAGATCAGGAAACAGGCCAGACAATCATCGCTGGTATGGGTGAGCTTCACCTTGAGATCATCGTTGACCGTCTTCTTCGTGAGTTCAAAGTAGAAGCTAACGTTGGTGCTCCACAGGTAGCTTACAAAGAATCTTTCACAAAAGCTGTTGATATTGATTCTAAGTACGCTAAACAGTCCGGTGGACGTGGTCAGTACGGACACTGTAAAGTTCGTTTCGAGCCTATGGATGTTAACGGAGAAGAAGTATTCAAGTTCGATTCCGAAGTCGTTGGTGGTGCTATTCCTAAAGAATACATCCCTGCAGTTGGCGCTGGTATCGAAGAAGCTTCCAAAGCTGGTATCCTTGGTGGATTCCCGGTTGTTGGTATCCATGCTACAGTATACGACGGATCTTACCATGAAGTCGATTCTTCCGAAATGGCATTCAAGGTAGCTGGTTCTTTAGCATTCAAGGATGCTATGAAGAAAGCAGATCCTGCATTACTTGAGCCTATCATGAAGGTTGACGTAACAATGCCTGAAGAATACATGGGTGATGTTATCGGTGATATCAACTCCCGTCGTGGACGTATCGAAGGTATGGAAGATGTAGGTGGCGGACGTATCGTTCATGGTTTTGTACCATTATCTGAAATGTTCGGATATTCTACAGACTTACGTTCAAGAACTCAGGGTCGTGGTAACTACTCCATGTTCTTCGATCACTATGAAAAAGTTCCTAAGAACGTACAGGAAAAGATTCTGGATGCTCATGCAGCAGCTCAGAACAAATAATAGAATCATTTTATAATAAAAGATTATCTGTAAAGTTTTACTTGCAAATAATGTTAAAATGAAATATAATTACAGCAGGTGCGGCTTTATTGTCGCAGTCTGGCTGTAATTTGGAATCGTCAGGTCGATTCTGGCCGGACGAGAATAGTTAAAATTATAAAGACAGCCTATCAGGCGTAATTTTAAGGAGGAAATTCAAATGGCTAAAGCTAAGTTTGAGAGAACTAAACCACATTGTAATATTGGTACCATCGGACACGTTGACCATGGTAAAACAACTTTAACAGCTGCTATCACAAAAGTATTAGCTGAAAGAGTAGAAGGAAACGAAAAAGTAGATTTCGAAAACATCGATAAAGCTCCAGAAGAAAGAGAACGTGGTATCACAATCTCTACAGCTCACGTTGAGTACGAAACAGAAAAGAGACATTACGCACACGTTGACTGTCCAGGTCATGCCGATTATGTAAAGAACATGATTACTGGTGCTGCTCAGATGGATGGAGCTATCCTTGTAGTAGCTGCTACTGATGGTGTTATGGCTCAGACTAAAGAGCACATCTTATTATCCCGTCAGGTAGGTGTACCTTACATCGTAGTATTCATGAACAAATGTGATATGGTAGATGATGAAGAGTTACTTGAGTTAGTAGACATGGAAATCCGTGAATTATTAAGCGAGTATGACTTCCCAGGAGATGACACTCCAATCATCCAGGGTTCAGCTCTTATGGCTCTTGAAGATCCTAACGGAGAATGGGGAGACAAGATCATGGAACTCATGGATGCTGTTGATGAGTGGATTCCTAACCCAGAACGTGACACAGATAAGCCTTTCTTAATGCCTATCGAGGACATCTTCTCTATCACAGGTCGTGGTACTGTTGCAACTGGTAGAGTAGAGCGTGGTGTATTACACGTATCTGATGAAGTAGAAATCGTTGGTATTACAGATGAAACACGTAAAGTTGTTGTAACTGGTGTTGAAATGTTCCGTAAATTACTTGACGAAGCTCAGGCTGGTGACAACATCGGAGCTCTTCTCCGTGGTGTTCAGAGAGACGAAATCCAGCGTGGACAGGTATTAGCTCAGCCAGGCAGCGTAACATGCCATCACAAATTCACAGCTCAGGTTTACGTTTTAACAAAAGATGAAGGTGGACGTCATACTCCTTTCTTCAACAACTACAGACCTCAGTTCTACTTCCGTACAACTGACGTAACAGGTGTTATCACTCTTCCAGAAGGAACAGAGATGTGCATGCCTGGTGATAACGTAGAGATGACAATCGACATGATCCATCCAGTAGCTATGGAGCAGGGTCTTACATTCGCTATCCGTGAAGGTGGACGTACTGTAGGATCAGGACGTGTTGCTTCTATTCTTGAGTAATCACGAATTATTAATTTGTAACTGAATAAGGCATTACGTACTTATGAGCGTCTTTCGCGAATTAGTACGTAAGCCATTCTTTGAGCGTAAGTGAAAAGAATTACCTTAATTATATATATCGTACCGCAAGGTACTTGTGTTCAAGCGTAAGATTTGCCCCAGAAACATTGTTTCTGGGGTTTTTCTGTTGTGCAGAAAGTGGAATTACGGAAAAAAAGAATAATATTTTGTGAATGGAAAGCAGATAGAAAATGCATGGTAAATAAAAAAAGAACTATCTGGAAATTGACAGATAGTTCGTAGTGATAACAATTTGATAACAAAATAAAAAATTTCATTGACAAAATAGAAATTAATGTTATACTTAATAATCACAGCAATGCATTTAATAGGATTTGGTTCGATTCCAAACACCGTAAAACTATTATTATTGGGAGAATTATCGAATTGTTTAGTTTCTGGCTTAATATATGATGTGATTAAAGACATTTGTAAGAAAGGAATTGGTTCGATGAGAAAAGAATATATATTATTATGTGGTCTGGGAGTATGTGACGGTGAGGTGTAATGGTTGCACGATTTTATATGACAAACTCCCACCAGACCACCCAAAATTCAGAGCTCTGAGGGGCTCTTTTTCTTTTATTTAAGTTAAGTCATAAGTTTTAAGGACATTATCCTCAGTTCCTTTTTTAATTACCGTATGGCAACCAATTGTAGTACCCATTGCCCGTAATTTCCACTCTTCCTGAGTGGCTTCCAGCTTATCCAATTCTTCTTGTCTTTTCGATTCATCTTTGATTGTAAGTATTTCTGCTTTTTCCTTTTCGTAAACATTCTTAAATTGACACCATTTTTTTAAGAAATCCTGCATCATAGGGTTATCAAAATTTAAAATTATCTTCTGATCTTCTGTTTCAGAAAGTGATAAGTTTACGGAATCATCTATAGCAAACAGAAGCGAGAGGACATCTCCGACAGTTTCAATATTAAAATCAAGAAAAACGCTGACATTTAATCCGAGTGCAGCAGCTATTTTCTCTAATTGCTCCGGTTTGGGATTGCGGATTCCCAGTTCATATTTTCTGATTGTTCCAACATTAATTCCGGATAGTTCTGCCAGTTGTATCTGGCTAAATCTACGAAATTCCCGGTAAGCTCTAATCTTTTTCCCTACCATATAGTCAATCTCCTTAAAAGTATTTATATATATTTGTAAAATCAAGTGCTTAATTGTGCTTATAGTTTAACACAAAAGTGAATGAAGTGAAAGATACAGATTCTATTATCGGTGTCACCGTATTGTCTTGTTTAGTTATCTTGTCGATGAAACAATATTCTGCATTATTTGACTGAAAGTTAATGAGCCAGCACACTAGTGTTCCATCCATCTAGTTTTTAAAGTGTTCTTGGATATAGTTTTTCACGTTTGATTCATGCATCTTTTGGTGTGAACTACCAAATGATTATTTATAAACTATTATTACTGAATGGATGCTACACTAGACGGATAAAACAAAATATAATTCGCAAAAGATACTTGACAAATTCATAAAAGGCAATTAATATAAGAAATACAAAAAAGTCACAAAAGTGACTGGGAAGGAAGACGCTATGAGAACAAATTATATGATGACAGTAGAAGATGTTATGAATGAACTGGGTGTGAAACGCAGTAAAGCATATTCTATTTTGAAACAGCTGAATAATGAACTGGAGACAGAGGGATATGTCGCAGTTCGTGGAAAGATTCCACGTCCATATTGGGAAACAAAGTTTTATGGATTTTCCCATAAATCAATGTAAAGGAGAAAAGAGTAAATGTCAGTTTACAAAGATAAAACGCAGGGAACCTGGTACACATCTTTTCGATATGTTGACTGGACAGGAAAGAAAAGACAGAAGATGAAAAGGGGGGTTCAAAACAAAGAGAGATGCATTGAATTATGAAAATGAATTTAAAGCTTCAGTAGCCGTTGAGCCGGATATGCAAATGAATAAGTTCATAGATATTTATTTTTCAGATAAGAGAAATGAACTGAAAGAAAGTTCTATGCGGAATAAAAGGCATATGATGAATAAACATATTCTTCCGTATTTCAGTACTAAGAAATTAAATGAAATTACTCCGGCAGATATTATTCAGTGGCAGAAAATCATACAGGAAAAGAATCTTAGTAAGACTTATGAGAGAATGATTCAGAATCAGATTAATGCATTATTTAATCATGCACAGCGAATTTATAATCTCAAAGAAAATCCCTGTAAAAAAGTAAAGCGTATGGGGAAGTCAGATGCTGATAAGTTAGATTTCTGGACAAAAGAGGAGTATGACACATTTATTTCTGGAGTGGATAAACGGAATGAAGATTATTTGATGTTTGAGATTCTTTTCTGGACAGGGATTCGCGAGGGAGAACTTCTTGCTCTGACTCTTTCAGATTTCGATATGTCTAATAATTTACTCCATATTAACAAAACGTATCACAGAATCAATGGAAAGGATGTTATAAGTACTCCGAAAACAGATAATTCCGTCAGAACGATTATTATTCCGAATTTCCTTAAGAAAGAAGTTCAGAAATATATCGGACAGCATTATGGATTGCCAGAGAATGAGCGTCTTTTTCCAATACTAGCAAGAACATTGCAAAAGCGTTTGAAAAAATATGAGGAAAAGAGTGGAGTAAAGCCAATAAGGGTACATGATTTAAGACATAGTCATGTAGCCTATCTGATTAATCAGGGAGTGGAGCCATTGATTATTAAAGAACGATTGGGGCATAAAAATATTCAGATTACCCTGAATACATATGGACATCTTTATCCATCGCGCCAGAAAGAGATAGCAGAAATGTTAGATGAGAAGAGGTAAAAATGCAGCAGTTAAAAAATCAGGGGAGAAGATTAGAGTGAATAATATCGGGAAAAAAGAAAAAGCCCGGAGAAAAAATCCAGGCAGATTCTCTGATAATCAGCTAAACTGATATACCATCCTGACAGATTAAGTATATCACGAATTGATTTGAAGAACAATTTGAAAATATCTGTTTATCGGAAGTCGGCCTGATAATAAAAGGAGACGTGATGATGAAACAAGAAGAAATTGTGAGAATAGAGCCACCACTTAAATTGATAAATATGGAATCGGTGGAAGTAGAACAGATTGAATGGCTCTTTTATCCATTTATCCCTTATGGGAAAGTTACAATAATCCAGGGAGATCCAGGTGAAGGAAAGACAACAATGGTACTACAGATTATTGCAAAGCTAACCCGGGGAGAACCAATACTTCCAATTCAACTAATACAAGAAAAAGAGCAAATGAACTGTAAAGAAGATAGCAAAGATGACAGTGAAGTTGTAGATACAGATTTACAGGAAAATGTAGTAAAGCAGCACTTAGAGGCCCCAGTAAATGTGATTTATCAGACAGCAGAGGATGGCTTAGGAGATACGATAAAGCCACGATTACTGGCGGCAGGTGCAGACTGTTCCGGAGTATTAGTGATTGATGATAGAGAAAAGCCATTAACTATGCTTGATATGCGACTAGAAGAAGCCATTATCCAGACAAAAGCAAGATTAGTAGTGCTTGACCCGATACAGGGCTTTCTCGGTGCTGATGTGGATATGCACAGAGCCAATGAAATTCGACCGGTTATGAAAAGGGTAGCTGTGCTGGCAGAAAAATATCAGTGTGCAATTATTTTGATTGGGCATATGAATAAAAACAGCAATGGAAAATCTTCATACCGGGGACTTGGTTCTATAGATTTTCAGGCGGCAGCCCGAAGTGTACTAATTGTCGGAAGAGTCAAAGAAGAACCAGAAACAAGAGTAGTATGCCATGTAAAAAGTTCTCTTGCACCGGAAGGAAAATCAATTGCTTTTCGTTTGGACAAAAATAACGGTTTTGAGTGGATTGGTGAATACGATATCAGTGCAGATGAATTGCTCAGTGGAGATAGCAGAGGACAGAAAAGCCGACAGGCAAAAGAGTTTCTTTTGAATATATTATCTGCTGGAAAGATTCCTCAGAAAAAAATTGAAGAAGAAGCCCAAAAACATGGCATCATGATGAAAACGTTGAGAAATGTGAAACGTGAGCTAAATATAAAGTCGAAGAAAGAAGGAAATCAATGGGCCTGGATATTACCAGAGTAAAAAAGAGAAATTATTAGTAATATTGGAAAAGTAAATACGATGCATTTGGATATCGAAAAATAAGAAGATGGCAAGGTGACTATTCCTTAAGAACAGGGCATCTTGCCACCTTGAAAGGAGTCAGAATGAAAGATAAAAATGTGCAAATACCTTATGAATTATTTTTTCAGCTTTTGCAATATCATTTGATGGATATGGATGAGAGTGAAGAAAAGATTAAGGAAGGGTTGGAAAAAAAGTTGAA
This sequence comes from bacterium, assembly GCA_963600375.1. Taxonomy (GTDB): domain Bacteria; phylum Bacillota; class Clostridia; order Lachnospirales; family Lachnospiraceae; genus Anaerobutyricum. The sequence continues at coordinate 33,514 of CAVCBH010000107.1, forward strand.
TAGCTTGGTAGAACGGGAATTATACAGTAGATATAAGACAGCACCAACAGAAGAGGAAAAAGAAAAATACAGGCAGGAATATCTGGACAGACGAGGTATACCAAAAGATTTTCGATGGTAATAAAATTTCTTCCTTGATTACTTTGTGACAGGAGCGTGTCACGCACCTGTATATAAGCAAACAGGAAAAAAGTTAAGGAAAGAAAGTTGCCAGGAAATAGTTATGAAATTAGCAACAAGATGATAAAGCTGTTAGATATAAATAATTGGAACGTGTTTGAAAAATTATAAAAAGAACATTTGAATTCAAATAAATTGAAAGGGGAAAATCAGAAATGAGAGAGGGCAGATTAGGATATAACAGGGCAAATAAAAGATATGGTTTACTATCTTCCGATTTATGGATTAAAAACGGATTTCACTGCGGAGAAACAATGGAAGTCTTAATTGATGAAGAATGGATTCCGAGCAGAATGGAAATGAATCTATCAAGAGAATGGTATCTGGTAGGAACTCCGTATTGTGGAAATCTGGAATATATTCGGGTGAGAATACAGGAATGAATCAGCTATAGAAGTAAAGGAAAAACGGGTGATTGTTCTATTTAAATTGATGAATACATAGCAGACGTCTTCAGACGTTTTGCCCCCGGTAGGGCGCAAAGACACTTTTGATGGACGGTACGGCTGTCGAAAGTGCTTTTGCGTTACTTTTGACAAAAGTAACAAAACTGCCGTAGCCGGCAAGAGTTTCTTCCAAACATTATAAAAAGAGTTAGTGTAAGTACAAAAATATGATATACCAGATATTATTTTAAGAAAGTGAGGTGAGGCAGATGACAATTAAAAGAACAATCAGCGGAATGATTGGTTCTGGTTCTTTAGCACACAACAGGCGAGAATTTATAGCAGAGAATGTAGATTCAGACAGGGTAAAGTTAAATATCTGTTATTGTAATGAAAATCTAAAAGAAGTTTACAAAGAACTATTCGATGAAGCAGTGAAACGTTACAATGTAGGAAAAAGAAAGGACAGGCAGATTGTAAATTATTATGAAAAAATCCGACAAGGGAAACAGGAAAAGCTGTTTCATGAAGTAATCTTTCAAATTGGAAACTGTGGAGATACAGCAGTTGGGACATCAGAAGGAAACCTGGCAGTAAAAGTACTTGATGAATATATGAAAGATTTTCAGAAAAGAAATCCAACACTTCGGGTATTTAGCTGTTATCTACATCAGGATGAAGCCACTCCCCATTTACATATTGATTTTGTTCCTTATGTAACCGGTTGGAAAGGTAAAGGAATCAAGTTGACAGGGAAGTAAGAGAGGCAGTAGAAAGATTGGTAGAACAAATGGCAGAAAAGCAGGGAGTGACGGAAAAAATGAAGGAGGAGGATCCGATGGAATGGGTGAAGAGGATGAATAATATTAAAGTGAGAGGAGAAGAAATGGTACTAGAAGATGTACTATATAAATAAGCTGAAGAAAGCCTTATTGTATATATTTTTTGAAATAACATAGGAATAATATTGATTTGTATGTAGTCTGTTGTATTTTATATAATAAAAAGTCCGTAAATTCTTAATGTTACGGACTTTTTGTTATTATGAAATAAGATAATTATTATAGAAATTCTATTGTGTTAATGTGATTCTATTCAGGTATATCACAATCAGAAATATCAGAAAATTTCATATCCCATATAGATTCTTCAATAACTTGTAGGCATTCATCTGTATGTTTTGTAATATCTTGTCCCCAAAAATGAATAACAGTATAACCAAGAAAGAGAAGTTTTTTATCATTTTCATAATCGCGATTCCGATTCCGCTCAATTTTTTTAATCCAGTAATCTGGATTTTTACCCTTTTCAAGACGAAGCCGTAGAACATCCCAATCTTTACCATGAAAAAATTCACTGTCACAAAATATAGCTATTTTGTATTTAGTAAGAACAATATCAGGGGAACCTGGTAAAGCTTTATAATTTTTTCGGTAGCGATATCCTCTGTGCCAAAGAGCTTTGCGTAATTGTAGCTCTATAGAAGTATCTTTACTATGAATTTTGCTCATATTTTTAGAGACAATGGCTGAATCTCGTGCCATATGAACTTCACCTCTTTATTGAAAAATATTATATTTATTTTATCAAAAAAAATTTTAGATGGCAATATATTTACTTGATGGAGAGTAAATCTAACGATATAGTGAGAAAAAACGCTTGTTTGGAGCTTTTATCTATGATAAAATACTCACTATATCATTTTAAATGGAGGACTTCATATGGCGATTTGTTACGACAAATTATGGAAATTACTGATAGATAAAAAAATGAACCGCACAGAATTGAAAGAGGCATCGGGTATTAGTTTTAATGTACTGGCTAGACTGGGAAAAAATGAAGCTGTTTCTTTCGAGTCAATTGAAAAGATTTGCTTTACATTAAATTGCAATATAGAGGATGTTGTAGAAATTAAAAAAAATAATGAGCAGGCTAAGGAAAATAAAAAATTTAGTACAATAGAATTATTTGCTGGAGCTGGAGGGCTTGCATTAGGAATTGAAAAAGCAGGATTTAAAACATTAGGTTTAATAGAATTTGATAAGGATGCATCTAATTCTTTAAGAGTGAACCGACCAGATTGGAGAGTTATAAATGAGGATATAGCAAATATTTCTGGATTAGATTTGGAAGAATATTTTAGAATAAAAAGAGGAGAATTAGATTTATTGTCTGGGGGAGCACCTTGCCAGGCTTTTTCTTATGCAGGAAAACGTTTGGGCTTAGAAGATGCAAGAGGAACTTTATTTTATCATTACGCTATATTTTTACAGAAGTTGCAACCTAAAATGTTTTTGTTTGAGAATGTACGAGGTTTATTGACTCATGACAAGGGAAGGACATACGCAACTATAACAAATATTTTTGAACAGGCGGGTTACACAATTCAGAAGAAAGTACTAAATGCATGGGATTTTGGAGTTCCTCAAAAAAGAGAACGTTTAATTACTATAGGTATAAGAAACGATTTATTAGATAGAGTTACTTTTAATTTTCCCAAAGAGCATGATTACAAACCTGTTTTGAGGGACATTTTGTTGGATTGCCCAGAAGGACCAGGCGTTCCTTACGGAGAAAACAAACGGAAAATATTTGAATTAGTTCCCCCAGGAGGATATTGGAAGGATATTGATCCTGAAATTGCGAAAGCTTATATGAAGAGTTGTTGGAATATGGGTGGAGGGAGAACTGGAATATTAAGAAGGATGAGTTTAGATGAACCATCGTTAACAGTATTAACTTCACCTTCTCAAAAACAAACAGAAAGATGCCATCCGTTAGAAGCAAGGCCATTTACCGTAAGAGAGAATGCACGATGTCAGACTTTTCCAGATGATTGGAAGTTCTGTGGAAGCGTTCAATCACAATATAAGCAGGTAGGAAATGCAGTTCCTGTAAATTTAGCATATGATATAGCTTTGGAAATACACAAATCGTTAGAGGAGATAAAATAATGGGATGGGATTTAGATTTTATTTCAGAAGAAGATTTTAAAAAACATGTTCAAGAAACTATCATGAAATATGGTGAAAAACTCAAATCATATGATTTGAAAAGGTTTAATAGTAATTTGATTGATCCTATAAAGTTAATATTCGATAAATCAATTTATAAAACAAGCTGGGAAGAAATCGTAAATAATGAGATATTTCGACAGAGAGACAAATCTAATAATAATGATATAGGATATTTTCATCAGAATATATTTTCTTATTTTAAAGGATGTGAAGTTCCACAAGAAGGTTGGGATGTTATCTATAGAAATCCAGATGGAATACAGATGCCAGATGGAGACTTAGTACATACAATATATGTAGAAATGAAAAATAAACATAATACTATGAATTCTGCATCATCAGCAAAGACATATATAAAAATGCAAAGCCAGATTTTGGAGGATGATGATTGTGCTTGTTTCTTAGTAGAGGCTATTGCAAAAAAATCTCAGAATATTAAATGGTCAACAATGGTAGATAAAAAGAAAGTACAGCACAAATTAATAAGACGCGTTAGTATGGATCAATTTTATGCAATTCTTACTGGTGAAGAAGATGCATTTTATAGGATGTGCATGGTATTACCACAAGTGATTGATTTGGTTGTAAATGAAGAGTGTGGTGTTAAAGTACCGCATGATACAGTTAGTGATGAGTTGGAGAAAGTTGCATCATTATACAAAGATGAAAATAGGGAATTATCTATGGCAATGGCTGTATATATGCTTGGATTCAATACATATATGGGTTTTAGCGATAGGATTCTGGGTGAATTGGGTGGAGCTAAAGATGGAATGCTTAAGAGAATTTATGAATATGTTAAGCAATTTTCCAAGTATGATAAGGAAAGAAAGTAAGAATATATAGGTGATAATTAATTATGTTTTATACAATATATGATGCAATTATTTTTGAGGCAGCGAAGAATGGGATGAAAGAAGAAGATGTTAAAAAAGTTCTTAAAAAAAAAGGACTTACTTCGAAAGATGTTGGTTTATTAAAAAATAATTGTACAACACTTTTGCCAGAAGAACTATTATCTATAATATTTATTGAGTTTGGTTTGACAAAATTAAAAATCGATTTGATGCTTGGAAATATTCCTAAAGAATATGAAAAAAGTTATTTGAATAATATATCAGAAATAGCAAATTTATTGGAAAAAGAAAAAACTGAAAAAAGAAAAAGTAAGAAAAAAAGCAAGATAGAATTTAAAACTGATAGAGGAAAATTATATCATGCAGATTGTCTAGAGATATTACCACAAATTCAAGATAATATGGTTGACTTGATTTTTGCAGATCCTCCATTTAATTTGAAGAAAGAATATGCGAATGGAAGGAGTGATGACTTAACAATTAGTGAATATATAAATTGGAGTAAAAAGTGGTTAGATGAATGCGTAAGAATTTTAAAACCAGGAGGATCCTTATATATATATAATATTCCAAAATGGTGTGTATATTATGCTACATACTTAAATTCAAAACTTTTTTTTCAAAATTGGATTGCAATTGATATGAAAAATAGTTTTCCTATAAAAGATAAATATACACCATCACATTATGGTCTATTATATTTTACAAAAGGAGTAAAAGCAAAGACATTTAATAAACAAAGATTGCCAATTCAAACCTGTAGGCATTGTGGAGGAGAATATAAGGATTATGGTGGATATAAATATAAAATGAATGTTTTAGGAGTTAATATAGCAGATGTATGGTATGATATTTTCCCAGTAAGAAATGGAAAAAATAGATTATATAATGAACTTTCTGTAAAATTATTAGATAGAATAATTTCGTTTAGTAGTAACGAGGAAGATTTGATACTTGACCCATTTGGCGGGAGTGGAACAACATATGCAGTGGCAGAATTATTAAATCGAAAATGGATTGGTATAGAATTGGGAGATTGTAAGGTAATAAAAAATAGATTATTGTCACCAGAAAAAGATAAAGAACTTTTGAAAAAAGTTAATGAAGAAAAGAACGTTTTATTTACAAAGAAAAGTATAAAATTACGGAAGAAAAACGGGTTCTGGCTTCCAAAGGAGGAGTAATGAAAGTAATAACATTTTTCAATAACAAAGGTGGAGTAGGAAAAACAACTACAATTATTAATTTAGCTAGTTATTTGTCAATATATATGGGGAAAAAAGTATTAGTAGTTGATTTGGATCCACAGTCAAATTCGACACAGGCAATTTTGCCAGAAGAAACATGGTTAGAATTTTATGATCCAGATAATCATAATGCGAGAAAGACGATATATGATTATTTCCGTGACATGGAAGAAGGAGATGCAAATTTTAATAATATTGATATTCCTGTTAGCCAGGAACAAAATAGTTTTAAAATATCATTAATTCCAGGACATCCTAAATTATCAATAATTGATGATACAATGAGTAAAAGTTGGTCAGAGACTTTGTCAGGAGATAAAGGAGCCATAAGAAAGCTTAATTGGCTTAATCAGTTAAAAAAGGAAAATACATCTTTTGATTATATGCTGATAGATGTTGGACCATCATTGGGGGCATTAAATAGAAGTGCGTTACTTAATTCGGATTATTTTTTAACACCTATGGCCTCCGATATATTTAGCTTGTTAGGAATATCAAATATTGGGGATTGGATAGAAAGATGGATGAATTTGTATACAGCAGCAATAAAGACTTTTGTTAATAAATTTGGAGAAAAAGAAAGCAAAGACTTTTTTGATAAATATTTAATTAACACTGATATAAGCAAGACAACACGATATATTGGGTATTCAATACAACAATATTCAAAACGAAAATTTAAAAATGGAGAAAGACCAACGCAGGCATATGAAAAAGTTATTAATAGTTTTCATGCGGAAATAGACAAAGCGTTGGGAAAGTTTGTTAAAAAAGGCATTGAAAGTGAAGATTTAAAATTAGGAGATGTTCCATATGTTTATAGTATAATTCCGTTGTCACAGACTGCGAATACACCTATTTTTGAATTATCTTATGCAACAGGTGTAAGAGGAAATCAGATAAGTAGTGTGGAAAATTATAAAAAGTATTTAAATACACTTGCCGAGAATTTTATAAAAAACGTAGGAGAATAATAAGATGAGTGATATTTGGCCAGACAATTTAGTAGAGGAACTTGCATATAGGCGATGTTTAATATTTTTGGGATCCGGTATATCTGCTACTGCAAAAAATAATGCAGGTGAATCTCCAGATACATGGGGAGCATTTCTTGATAATGTAAAATCGAAAATGAAGAATCCATCCGAAGATGATAAGAAGTTCGTTGAGGATATGCTAAAAAAACAAAATTACTTATTAGCATTGCAGGCAATTGCAGACTTGTGTGATTCAGGGGAATATAGTAATTATTTAAAAAATCAATATTTAAGAGGAAAATATAAACCATCTAAAGTACATGAATTAATAAAAGATTTGGATAGTAAGATTGTTGTTACTACTAATTTTGATAAATTATATGAAGGATTATGCCATGAACCAGAGTATTTGACATTTGATTACACAAATACACGTTCAATTATAGGGAGTATAAAGGCACCAGAAAATATCATAATAAAAGCACATGGAAGTATAGATGATACAGAAAAGTTGATATTTACAGCAAAGCAGTATTATCAAGCACAAGAACGATATCCAGAGTTTTATCATTTGATGACAGCGTTGTTTCTTACACATACGGTTGTATTTTTAGGATATAGTTTAAATGATCCAGATATTAATTTACTTTTACAATTTTTACATAATACAGCAAATTCTTCATGTCCGCATTATATGATTGATAAAAAAGGAAATAAACCACAACTAGTTAAACATTGGAAAGATACATATAATGTTTCTTTACTGGAGTATGGTGAAGATTATAGCTGTTTGGAATCAAGTTTGGAGGAATTAAGAGATCTTGTGTTTGATTTACGAGCAGAGAGAGGGATGCCATGATAACATTCTGATAACAAAACTTTTTAAAACCATATGGAATCAGGAGAAAATCTGCATTTTACACACTAAAATGAACCAAAAATTATTGGTTAAATGCTATAATACCCCGTTCTGATACCGTGAAGGTGGACGTACTGTAGGATCAGGACGTGTTGCTTCTATCCTTGAGTAATCACGAATTATTAATTTGTAACTGAATAAGGCATTACGTACTTATGAGCGTCTTTCGCGAATTAGTACGTAAGCCATTCTTTGAGCGTAAGTGAAAAGAATTACCTTAATTATATATATCGTACCGCAAGGTACTTGTGTTCAAGCGTAAGATTTGCCCCAGAAACAATGTTTCTGGGGTTTTTCTGTTGTGTAGAAAGTGGAATTACGGAAAAGAAGAATAATATCACTATCATGAATTGCCAGAAAGCAGAGGAAGGATTCCTGTTTGCCAGAATGCTTTCATAGAATTTCTATGCATCAAAAAAGAAAATGACGATGATGCCTGTAAGATAAAATCAGGGAATACCAGAACCGATATATATCGAAACTGATACTCCCTGATCAGAGCCTTATTGACAGCTCGTTCAGACCATATCCTGCAAAAGCACAACTGTCTGCCATATCAGATATGGTAAGCTTTTCGTAAAACCTGTTTAGTTTTACCTTACTTTGAATTGCACATACAAAAAGTTCCCGCCGAAGGACATCGTACTGGATCCCACCCCCCGGCATGAATCCACTCAGGAGGGCAAGCTTTCCCCCCCCCACTTGTAACAATCACATCCTCTGCATCGAATGTAACTGTCTCCATTTTCGGTTTCTCGAATTTCATTATATTCATCTCCTTTCTGTAATTATTTTGTCTATTACTTCCGGATTCCCATATGGGCGGATTTCATGATATCCAGACTCTGCTCTCATCATTCCGCTGCCTTTTCTTAACGGGTGTATCAGGAAGCTTCGACTTCTTGTATTTATTTATATGAATTATAAGATAAGAAAGCTGATTTCTAACCATAATTCCTATAAATCTAAATCTTGACATCTCTGCTGCTTATGCCGGAATCACAGATATCTTTTTCCTGAAAACAGCCAGATTATTCTGCATCGCTGCTCTGTTTTTCACTCTGCTCAGCCGCATACAGCATTGACTCCCTTGCTTCTTCAATTTTCTTCCGCTTCATTCCTGCGCGGCATTCACCCGTACTCGGACATTTCACCGGATAGATGCAGGACGGATACAGAGGACAGTTCTCACACTCTTCCAGTGTGGCATACTGTTTCCATCCCTGCAGGTTCTCCTTATCCCATTCATCAGAGTAAATGCTTCCAAATTTCTCGACTGCCGCACTGTGCTCACATTTGGTCAGCTCTCCACCCGGCTGTATGATCACGGATCTGTCATTGTCAGCCATGCAATGTGCAATTGTCAGAAATGGGAGTTCCCGTTTTTTCAGGTACTTTCCATTCTCTGCCGCATAATCGTTAAACTCCGTCACCAGATTCATGAGATGTTCTTTCTCCTCCTCTGTATAGAGGTGTGGATCCGTTCCCTCGCCATCGAAGAGTTCATGGACATACATGGTCACATTGTCACAGTCTGCGAAGCGTTCACTCAGTTCACGGATCAGTGTCCTTGTATCCGCTTCATTGTGAAAGCCCAGATTGATCCGGATGGATACGTGGATCCCGGCCTCTGAGAGCAGGCGGATATTCCCGAGCACAGTCTGATAGGGGCTTCCCTTCATGCTGATATAGTCCTTGACTCTGTTGTAGATTTCCTCTGTCCCGTCAATGGTAATCTGCACATGCTGAAGTTTCCACAGGTCAACGGCTTCCTTCACCATTTTCTCATTAAAAAGTGCACCGTTGCTGATCATGTGGGAAGTGAACTCTGCGCCCTTCTCAGTAAGTTCACGGGATATCTGCGAAATGATTCGGACACCCACCAGCGGTTCGCCGCCGAACCAGCCGATTGAGAGCTTTTTCCCGTCACTGTGGTCAAGGATATACTGTACGACCTCATGCGCACGCTCCTTCGTCATATGTTCATGTTTATAATTACATTCAAAACAGTAAAAACATCTTGCATTACAGTATGTGGTCGGCAGGATCGTATAACTGGTGATAGTGTTGCTCCTGTTCAGGACTCTCAGTATCTGGCGAAGCTGTGCGACTGCTTTCTGTTCATCATATTCCACAGGAACCAGGAAGTGCTTCTCTATCAGAGCATTATACTCTTCCGGAACGGTCTGTGGCAGGCTGTTCAGGAAGACCTTTTCCTTTTCGTCAAGCTTCAGGAGTTCTCCTGTCATGGCATTGTGCAGGAGCAGACCGTTTTCATATTCTTCACTGAGGGTATAGCGGAGCAGACGGTACTGCGTATCCTTGATTTTCTGACTGCCCCAGGCTTTTGCGATCCGTGAAGAGGCTTTCTTAATTATCTGCATTATTCTACAAACCCTGACCCTTTCAGTTCTTCTATGTATTCATGGACATAAGTCTTAAGCTCGTCCTCTTCGATATCATAAGTCTCAAGGAGTTTCGCGATGACCGCATCCTCGGTCGTATCCTCCTTCAGGAGTTCGAAGATTGCCGCCGCACTCGTATTCAACTTCAGTATGCCATGAAATTCATCCGCTCCGTCCCCCACTGGAACCGCCATCTTCTGATCATCAAGTTCCATTATCTCAAATGTGTACTTCAGTTTCACTTTTTCCCACCTGTCGTTCCCGCACTCCGGCAAGGACGTCCTTTCTGTCGTTTTTCTGTTTTTATTATAACCTTGATTCTTTTGTTTGTAAATAACATTCTGTATCTTTCAGAAATCTCCCATCATCAACATCCTGATAACGGGCATATCAGCGATTCTCATGAATACAGCACTACATTATCAACATCTTATTATGTAACTTTTGAGGTAGACAGCGGTGACAGAGTGGAATTCTCAATGAGAGGTTCTGATTATGGAATGCTGATAGAAGGAGATATTGGAATATTAAATTTTCAGGGAACAAGATATCTTGGATTTGAGCGCAAATAGAGATATCAGGGATGAAAGAGGATTACAGGTAGAAGAGGTTGATCTCTTTGTCAGCGTCAAATCCCGGTTTAAATCTCCAAAATATGTGTAGAAGCCCACTGTATTCCTTCTTTTGTGAGTGCTTCGATTAAGAGAGTTTCATCTTCTGGAGCAGCTTTCCAGGCAAATCCGCAGCCTGCGGTAATTTCTCGGGGAACGGGGATGAGTCTTCCGGGAAGGCCGTTTTTGGTGCAGAATTTATCAGTTGCCATAGCCTGTGTTGTTGCGTCAAATGCAATGATGAAGGTAGGCTTTTTCTTTCTAAGCATAGTGAAAATACTCCTTTGTTAAAGGTTTATAATTATGGTTTAAACTTTATAGATTTAGATTTTAAAGTTTTATGATCCAGGTTTAAAGCTTTATAGATTTGGATTTTAAAGTTTTATGATTCAGATTTAAAGCTTTAAAAATTTGGATTGCAGGCTTTACGAATTCTGCTTTAAGGTTTTACGATTAAGTCTGCCTGAGTCATTTTTTCAGTGATAACGTACATGTTTGTTACTTCGCCAACCTGCAGTTTTTCAGTAAGTCCATAGAAGTTCAGGCAGGTTCCGCAAGTGAGGATTTCAACACCCTGGGATTCTAAAGATTTTAAATCTTCGATAGAAGCGGATTCTTCGCTTGTGATATAGGCACCGCTGTTGTAGAAAAGAATGGTGGAAGGCAGAATGTCCTGCTGGCTTAAGGCGTAGATAAAGCCTTTTAATAAAGTTTTTCCGAGTTCTTCTTCGCCATGCCCCATCTGGTTGGAGCTAATGACAACAACGACATTTTTCTTTTCTGCCGGTGTTACGGGACAATTTTCTTCTTCGATAGTGGCAACAGCACTGTCAGCGGCAGCCTGGGCAGCTTCAGCATTTATGGTCATTGTTACTTTGAATTCATTATCGGAAATCTTTTCAGAATGAACACCGTAGCCTTTCTGATTTGCCATTTTGGTAAGGTTCTGTACAGCAATTTCGTTATCAACAAGTGTCTCAACTGTACCGCCACCCTGTAATTCACGGATAGCATTTTTTGTTTTTACTACTGGGATTGGGCAGGCATCGCCTATTGCATTTACTTTAATCATGATAAATAAACCTCCATTGTTTAATATATGTAGTACACTCGGAGTCTTTCCTGCACTTGCCTTTGTGGTCGATTTTCCACCAGTTGCACCTCGAATTTCATCAATGTACGCAACGTGTACGCCTCAAAAATTCTGACACAACTGACAAAAAATCTTTTCACAAAATCAAGCACAAAAAGATTCTGAGAATACATAATCGGTTACTAAAATTTCTGGTTCTGTTTTTTCGAAAACTTCTCCAACGATTTCTGCTGGCAGTCCGGCTTCTTTTAATTTTTTAAGAAGAGCAGGTGCATCTTCTTTTGAAAGAGAAATAAGCAGTCCGCCTGATGTCTGTGGGTCAAACAGGATTTCTTCCATTGCAAATGAAACATTTTTAAATTGGACAAATGGCCCGGTAAAGTTACGGTTTCTCTGTCCGGCGGCGGTTAAAAGAAATTCATCAGCGTGCCGCAATGCTTCTTCAAAAACAGGAACCTGTCCGGCGTGTATGTGGCAGGAAAGCTGACCATCCATCATTTCGTGTAAATGTCCTAAGAAGCTGAATCCTGTAACATCGGTACAGGCATGGATTTCAAAGTCCTTACAACATTCTGCGGCATATTTGTTCAGGGTTGTCATGGAATCTGTCACTGCTTTCATCGCTTCGGCGGAAGCCTCTCCAACCCGGTTGGCTGTGCAGATAATGCCAACTCCAAGACGCTTGGTAAGAATGAGTGCATCGCCAGGTTCTGCTCCATTATTGGTATAGATTTTATTTGGATTTACAATACCAGTAACAGATAGACCATATTTTACATCAGAGTCAGCGATAGAATGTCCACCTGCAAGCGTTCCGCCTGCTTCGATAACTTTCTCGGCTCCACCACGCATGATTTCGCCCAGAATATTTAAATCCATTTTTTCAGGAAAACAGACAATATTTAAGGCGGTCTTTACTTCACCGCCCATTGCGTAAATATCGCTTAATGCATTTGCCGCAGCGATTTTCCCGAAAGTGTAAGGGTCATCGACCATCGGTGGAAAGAAATCGAGAGTCTGTACAAAGGCGATATCATCGGAAACTTTGTAGACAGCGGCATCGTCCTTACTGTCATAACCAACAAGAAGATTTGCATCTTCTGATCCGCGTGGAAGGTGTTCCAGCACATGACTTAAAATACCAGCTCCAAGCTTTGCGGTACAGCCACCTCCCTTGCAAAATAGTTTTTCTTTTTCCATAATAGGAACCCTCCTGTATTTAAAGATATTTTCAAAGTCTTTTTATATCTGATTTTTCAGACACGCTCTAGAGTCTGTTTCAAACACGCTTTAGCGGAATATTGTTCCAAAGTCTTCCTGGTTATAAATTTTAAGCAGTTCCTGAACACCTTCTTTTACCTCATCACGGGTAAAGTCGGCAGCTTCAAGTTCCGCATCATCCATACGATTTAAGTCATAGTAAAAGAACAGACCGACCTTTAAAATGTCTGGATTAATCGGGGTGGCATATTCATAAAGCATATCTTCCGCATCATTAATATTTCCATCCGTAATCATCTGTTTTAACTTAGGGTAAATTGTGTTCTCCTGAAGAAGCCCCTTTTCTGCATCAAGCCATGAACCGGGTCTGATACCATAGGCAATCTTAAGATAAGTCTCTATTAATTCATTTGTTAAACGTAAATTGAAATCATCACGAAGCATAATATTTCCTCCTGTTTTGCGTTGCTGCCATTGACAGAATTATGGATGGCAGTTTTGGCAGTATTAAACTGTATTATTATACAACAAAAGGGAGAAACATTTCAATTCTGATTTTGCGGAGTAAAACAGACGCCGCTATAGAGCAATCCGACAAAAATTTTTGCATAGTACAGCAGGGTGGGTTCGTCTGCTTTGCAGTTTCACAAATCCGAAGTTGTGTCTTCCCCTCTCTCTTGTTATAATAGGCTTGCCAGTAAGGAGGATTTTTTATGGTAAAAATAGATTTAATTACAGGATTTTTAGGTTCAGGAAAGACAACTTTTATAAAGAAATATGCAAAATATTTAATGGAAAAGGGGCAAAATATCGGTATACTGGAGAATGATTTTGGGGCAGTAAATGTAGATATGATGTTACTGCAGGATATTGCAGGAGAAAACTGTACTTTGGAAATGGTCGCAGGAGGCTGTGATAAAGACTGCCACAGAAGAAGGTTTCGTACCAAATTAATTGCGATGGGAATGTGTGGCTATGACAGAGTATTGATTGAACCATCAGGTATTTTTGATATGGATGAATTTTTTGATGCACTTCATGAATCACCGCTGGATCGTTGGTATGAGATTGGAAATGTCATCACGATAGTAGATGCCAGGCTTGAGGAAAATCTTTCTGAGGAAGCCGAATTTATTCTGGCATCGGAAGCGGCAAATGCGGGTATTGTTTTATTAAGTAAAGTGCAGGAGGCAGCACAAGAAGAAATAGAACACACAATAGCGCATCTGAACAGAGCAATGGAGTTTGTACATTGTGACCGTCGTTTCGGAAGAGAAATTTTCGCAAAAAACTGGGATGAACTTTCAGACAATGACTTTAAACGCATTTTATCTTCAAGTTATGTCGGCACAGATTATGAAAAAAGGGATATTAATGAAGAAGATGCTTTCCAGTCACTCTATTTCATGAATGTGACTTTGCCAGTAGACAAGCTAAAGGATATAGTAAAAAATCTTTTAGACGATAAAGAATGTGGTCATATTTTTCGAATCAAAGGGTTTATGCAGACCGAACCGGATAAATGGATAGAATTAAACGCTACACATCAGAATATTACATTACAATCAATAGAAAAAGGACAGGAAATCTTTATCGTAATCGGAGAAAAACTCCACAAAGATAAAATCCAAAAATACTGGAATAACTTCTGACTTCACATCAGCAATCAACGAACAGCTTCCAAAAAGAGCCGATATCCTGTATTTGTGGCCTTGAATCGAGGATTGAATGTGAGCATGGAAGCGAACATTCAACCCACAGTGACAGAGTCACAAATACAGGATATCGGCTCTCTTTGGAAGCGTCTGTTTTGCTCCGCAAAATCAGAAGTTAACTAATCGTCCACTACCTGAACTTTTAACATATTTGTTGTTCCAGAGCGTCCGATCGGTACACCGGAAGTAATAACCGTAACATCCCCTTTTTCAAGGAGTCCCTGCTTCTTACATGCATTGATCGCACGCTCAAAGAGTACAAATACTTCCCATTCTTCGCCAAGAAGGATAGGACGAACACCCCAGGAAAGGTTCAACTGACGGCATACCTTTTCGTCCATAGCACATCCGATAATATCACGGCCTGGACGATATTTGGAAATCATTCTTGCAGAGAAACCACTCTTAGTTACTGTGATGATTGCCTTTGCGTCAAGGTCATAAGCTGTACTGCAGGTAGCGTGGCAGATAGCATCTGTGATACCTGGGTCAGTGTATTTAGCCATATCATCAAAACGCTTGCGGTAATTGATTTCCTGCTCAGTACGTTCAGCGATTCGTGCCATCATCTTAACAGCTTCTATAGGATAAGCACCTGCTGCTGTCTCACCGGAAAGCATAGTAGCACTTGTTCCATCGTAGATCGCATTAGCTACGTCAGTAGCCTCAGCACGAGTAGGACGAGGATTCTTCATCATGGAATCAAGCATCTGTGTAGCTGTGATAACTACCTTACCTGCTGCGATTACTTTCTTGATGATCATCTTCTGGATGATTGGAACTTCTTCTTCAGGAATCTCAACACCCATGTCACCACGGGCAACCATGATACCTTCACAGACATTAATGATAGAATCGATGTTATCAACACCCTGAGAGTTCTCGATTTTAGCGATGATATGAATATTTTCGCCGCCATTTGCCTTTAAGAATTCTTTCATTTCTTTGATATCGTCTGCTGTTCTTGTGAAAGAAGCAGCTACGAAATCAACATCCTGTTTGATACCGAATAAAAGGTCTTCCTTATCTTTTTCACTCATGAATGGGATAGAAAGTTCAACACCAGGGATATTAACACCCTTACGGTTAGAGATAGTTCCGCCATTCTGTACTTTACAGTGGATATCCTGCCCTTTGATAGCCACTACCTTTAATCCTACAAGACCGTCATCGATTAAGATGTTAGAACCAACGTGGATATCTTTGTGTAAATCTTTATGACTGACACTGACAATATCCTTTGTTCCTTCTACATCTCTTGTAGTAAGACAGAAGTCCTGTCCCATCTCAAGAGTTACTCTTTCGTCTTTAAATGTTTTAAGACGGATTTCCGGTCCTTTTGTGTCTAAGAGACAGGCAACCGGAAGGTTATGCTTTGTACGTAAAGCTTTTACTTTATCTATTCTTTTCTTCTGATTCTCGTAAGTATCATGAGAAAAATTAAGACGGGCAACGTTCATTCCAGAGAGCATTAACTGCTCTAAAACATCACCTTTATCCGTTGCTGGTCCAAGGGTACAGATAATCTTGGTTTTTCGCATAGTAATAAGTCCTCCTATTTCCTTGGGTTAAAATTAGTATTACCATTCTATTTTAATAATTTCGATTGATTTGTCAACGGGTATTTCAAGGTATTTACAAGAAATGAACGTAAAATTCTCCTAATATACACGAATCAGACTGGAAATACTGTTAACTATGGAAAGTCTTTTCAGAATGTTCAGAGCATCGGTAAAATAGAGTTCTTTTACTTCATCGGTAATAATAACCAGTTCTGCGTTCCCGTTCTGGCGGGATTTCTGAATGATCTGAGCGATACTTACCTGACTTGTACCAAATACACTTGTGATGTTAGCAAGAACACCGGGGCGGTCTGCAACCTGCATACGAAGGAAGAAACGGGAGTAAGTGTCCTGAATGTCTTTTATCGGAAGTTCTTTGTAGCAGGAGCATACATGGAGATTAGAATGTTTCTCAATGATATGTCTTGCAACTGTGCATAAATCTCCAGTTACTGCGCTGGCTGTCGGACGTTTACCTGCGCCGCGGCCGTAATACATTGTGTCATCAGAAGCAGTTCCGTGAACAAATACAGCGTTAAAGGAATCATTTACTGTTGCCAGTGGATGATCCTGTGGAATAAGAAGAGGGAGAACTTTTACTTCGATACCATTCTCATCTTTTCTTGCGATGCCAACGAGCTTGATTACAGAATTAAATTCTTTTGCATAGAAAATGTCTTTCGCAGTAATATTTCGAATTCCTTCGATATGAACATCAGAAAATGTAACACGGGAATGGAAGGCGATGGAAGCCATGATCGCAATTTTGCGACCAGCATCTAAACCGTCTACATCAGCAGTAGGATCAGCTTCCGCATATCCTAAATCAGTTGCTTCTTTTAATGCCTCATCATAGCTCATGCCACTCTGAGTCATACGGGTAAGGATGTAGTTTGTTGTACCATTTACGATACCAATGATTTCTGTAATATCTTCACTGGACATGCTCTGCTTTAATACCTGAATGATTGGGACACATCCTGCAACTGCAGCCTCAAATTTGAAGTCACAGCCGTACTGTTCTGCAGTATCTAAAAGCTCATGTCCGTGTTCTGCGATTAAGTCTTTATTGGCAGTTACGACCTGTTTTCCAGCCTTCATTGCTTCAAGAAGACAGGACTTTGCAGGTTCGATACCACCCATTACTTCTATAATAATAGAGATGCTGTCATCCTCAATAATTTCTGTCCAGCTATCTGTAAGAAGTTCAGAAGGAATCCCTTCTCTTTCTTTTGAAGCGTCACGGACAAGAATCCTGGCGATCTCAATCTGTATGCCACAGATATGTGGAAAATCTTCCTGGCGCTCTTTTACAAGCTCAAATACACCGCTTCCTACAGTACCTGCACCTAATAAGGCGGCTTTTACGACTTTATTCTGAACTGTTTCCATATTTACCTCCAAATGTGTAAGGATGTACTTTTCCAGTTTCAATGTGACGATTATCGTGATCGATTTTCGAAAGTACATGAAGTTAATAAATTTAATAAATAAGGTTGTGTTCCATTTTAACAGAGTCCTGTCAAATACACAACCTTTGATTTATTAAATGGCTCGGACACCCACTGTAATAGGACATCCTCGCAGCTTCGAGGGCATAAATATGCTTTACTTTAATTTAATTATTACTCTGAGAGTCCAAAGAGCTTTAAATCTTCCTCCACGGTACCGATTCCCGCAATGCCAAAGTTATCCACCAGTACTTTTGCCACATTTGGGGATAAGAAGGCCGGGAGGGTTGGTCCAAGGTGGATATTTTTCACTCCAAGGTAGAGAAGAGCGAGTAAAACAATTACGGCTTTCTGCTCATACCAGGAAATATTATAAATGATTGGAAGATCATTTATGTCTTCGAGTCCAAATACTTCTTTTAATTTAAGGGCAATAACGGCAAGAGAGTAGGAATCATTACACTGTCCGGCATCAAGTACTCTTGGAATGCCACCGATGTCACCTAAATCAAGTTTGTTGTATTTATATTTTGCACAGCCAGCGGTGAGAATTATCGTATCTTTTGGCAGAGCTTTTGCAAAATCTGTGTAGTAGCTTCTTGATTTCATGCGGCCGTCACAGCCTGCCATAACGACAAACTTCCTGATTGCACCGGACTTTACAGCGGCAACAACGTCATCGGCAAGGGCAAGTACCTGATTGTGAGCGAAACCACCGATAATTTCACCCTGCTCGATTTCTTCTGGTGGAGCGCAGTGTTTTGCCTGCTCGATAATGGCAGAGAAATCTTTTTCTTCCCCAATTTCGCCAGGAATGTGTTTACAACCCGGATAACCGGCTGCTCCTGTTGTGTATAGTCTGTCTTTATAGCTGTCCTTTGGTGGAACGATACAGTTTGTTGTCATGAGAATCGGGCCGTGGAAACTTTCAAATTCTTCCTTCTGTTTCCACCATGCATTTCCGTAGTTACCGACAAAGTTTGGATACTTTTTGAAAGCAGGATAATAATGGGCAGGAAGCATTTCAGAATGTGTGTATACATCCACACCTGTTCCCTGTGTCTGCTTAAGTAACATTTCAAGGTCACGAAGGTCATGACCGGAAATAAGGATACCCGGACGAGTGCCAACGCCGATATTTACTTTTGTGATTTCCGGATTTCCGTAAGTGGAAGTATTGGCATTGTCAAGAAGTGCCATGCCGTCAACACCGTACTTTCCAGTCTCTAAAGTAAGTGCGACCAAATCGTCAGCAGATAAACTGTCATCAAGAGTCGCTGCAAGAGCACGCTGCATAAAGGCGTCGATTTCCTCGTTATCCTGTAAAAGAACATTGGCGTGCTTGGAGTAGGCAGAAAGTCCCTTTAACCCGTAAGTGATTAATTCACGAAGGCTTCGGATATCTTCATTTTCTGTGGAAAGAACGCCGATGGTTGCTGCTTTGGCATCGAATTCCTCTGTGGAACCGTTCCTGAGAGCTGCTTCTGGCAGACCGTCTGTATTATTAAGCTTAGAAAGGAGCAAATCTTTTTCGGAAAGTGTTTCTTGAATCCGGGCGATAATTGCTTCTTTACTAAAGTTGGCATTAGTGATCGTAGTAAATAAATTCAGTGTGATCATGTGATTGACTGCTGGCTGAATCTCTACTCCTTTCTGACGTAAAGTAGTAGTTACCGCAGAAATTCCTTTTGTAACATAGACCAATAAATCCTGCATGGCAGCAACATCGGGCTGTTTTCCACAGACTCCAACGCGAGTACATCCACTGCATCCGGCAGTTTCCTGACACTGATAACAAAACATTTGGTTTTCCATAAAATCTAATCTCCTTTTATTCTAAATCTCCTTTTTTGATCTAGTGTAGCATCCACTCAGTAATAATAGTTTATAGACGATCATTTTGTAGTTCACAACAAA
>CAVCBH010000108.1:0-11984 GCA_963600375.1 bacterium
AGATGCCAGATTACTGACAACAATTCCATGAAGAATTGCCTCTCCAAGAGAATCCTGCAGTGATGTCTCCAGATCATGCGTCCCATCATAACCATTTGCCATAGTATTTCCTCTTTTACTTAGAGATATTTCCTCTTTCGGTCAATCATCTCATCAATTCGGTTAATATAATGATCCAGATTTTTAACATTCTCTGTTCTTTCTATTCTGTTGTCCTCTGCAAATACATATTTGCTGCTGGCTCCTGCTCCACAGGAAATAATATCCTGTTTCTCCTCCATAATCAAGATGTTATATAAACATTCTTTTCCTGGAACACAATATCCAATATTTTCAAGGTTACCTGGAATATTTTTCTGACGGTACATATAGTATGCTTCCATTCCCATATTGCTGGCATATTCATCTACTAAGCGAAGCATCTCATTCGTGCTTCCCTTTACCATACTCTGGTACTTTTCCATTTCGATATTAAGATGTGCCGCTCTCTTGATTGCCAGAGAATGTACTGTAAGACTTTCCGGACGAAGCGCAAATATTTCATCCAATGTTGCGTGTACATGAGAAAGTCCTTCTCCCGGAAGCCCCGTAATCATATCCATATTAATATTATCAAATCCACATTCTCTCGCCAGCAAGAAGGCTTCTTTCGTCTGCTCGACGGTATGTGCCCGTCCAATCAGATTAAGCGTTTCCTGATGCATGGTCTGTGGATTAATGGAAATCCTCGTAACACCTGCTTCTTTTAAAATACGGAACTTCTCCCTTGTAATGCTATCCGGTCTGCCGGATTCTACTGTAAATTCTTCGAGTTTCTCCACAGGGAAAAGTTCATGAACCATATGCATTAACTTTAAAAGAGATGCCTCATCTAACGCAGTTGGCGTTCCTCCACCAATATAAATCGTTGTAAGTCTTTTTCCCCTGTGATTCTTTGCCACAAAGGCAAGCTCTTTATACAGCGCATCTAAATATGCTGCCATTCGGTCTCCAAACCTTGAAACCGGAAAGGACGTAAAGGAACAATACAGACAGGTTGTCGGGCAAAATGGAATTCCGATATAAAGACTGTACTCTTTTTCGAACGGTCTTGACTCTAATAAAATCTTCTCCTTTTGCGCCACCCTGCGGCAAAGATTGGCCTTTTGCTGATCTGCAAGATAGGTTTCCATAAAACGCTGCTCCAGCTTTGCCGAATCAGATTCCTCTTCCATCCACTTCATGATAATTTTTGTTGGACGGATTCCCGTAAGCATTCCCCATGGAAGACTTCTTCCTGTAAACTTTTCGAACAGACAATATAAAAAACGGCAGACTGCATTACGATTTTCCTTGTGATCTGTATAATTACAGATTACCTCATCAGAAACAACTTTGCCTTCTTTGTTCTCCAGAGTTCCTTTTATACTGTTTTGTGTGTAAACAAGCGTGAGGAGAAGGTCATCCTTCTCCCATTCCTGCTTTTCAAATTCTTCTTTTGTTATCTCTACTATTTTGGTTCGTTCCAAAAACGCCAGTGCTGTAGCACGCACATCATAATCATATTCCCGATTATTCTGTATTAAATAAATCATTTCATTTCTATCTTTCTACAAATGGATTTGTTTCTCTTTCCTGTCCGATTGTAGTAGATGGTCCATGTCCCGGATATACAATAACATCATCCGGCAACTTCATCACTACATCATTAAGCGATTTAAGAAGCACCTGCGCATCTCCGGTAGGGAAATCACTTCTTCCAACACTTCCTGCAAAAAGAGTGTCTCCGGAAAAGAGCCATCCTTCTTCTGCAAAATAATAACAACAGCTTCCAAGTGTATGTCCAGGCGTGTATAAACACTGGCATTTATGTTTGGATGTCACTTCAAAAATCTGTCCGTCATTAATCATCATGTTTGCATGTGTTGTGTATCCTTCTCCAAACATTGGACTTAAATTATAATCCTTTACCATGAGAACTTCCTGTTCCGGTTTTGCTGCATATACACGCAGCTTCCACGGATCATAATGTTCTCTTAACCCTGCTAACGCTCCAATATGGTCATGATGTCCATGTGTAAGAAGCACACCATCTAAGGAATAGCCCTCATCTTCTAAGAACTTAACCAGTTCTTCCGGACTTCCTGCCGGATCAATGATAACCGCTTCCTTAATCTCATCGTCCATTAAAATGTATGTGTTTGTATCAATTGGCCCTAACTGTGCGCAAACAATCTTTAACTGTCCCATAAAATACTACCTCCGCTGGTTAACCAGCACTTCTTTCTATATCAATAACACTTTCAATGTTTCGAAGCTTTTTAATAATATGATTCAAATCGTCAATTCCTCCGATTTCGAAAGAAAGAACAATTGTTGCTAACCCCTGCTTGCTGGTTCGCGTTGACACTGACTTGATATCTACTTTCAGCTCCATAAAGACCTTGGAAATATCAAGCAGGATTCCTGTACGGTTATGCGCATAGAGGCAGATTTCTGTCATGTAGAGTTCTCCACCCTTTTCTACTGCTTCTTCTTCCCATTCCGCATCAATGAGTCTTGCTCTGTCACTCTCCGGCATTCCCAGTACATTTACACAGTCAGTTCTGTGAATGGAGATTCCTCTTCCTCTTGTCACAAAGCCAATAATCTCGTCTCCTGGCACAGGACTACAGCACTTGGAGAAACGAACAGAAACATCATGGATTCCTCTTACTGTAATTCCAGACTTACTTCTTGCCTTCTCAGCAACCTTTGTCTTGTTCTTTTCCTCGATTTCATTCAGGGCATCCTGGTCTGTCAGCTTCTTCTGGTTTTCTTTCTCGTATTCTTCAACCAGCTTATTAATAACCTGCCCTTCCTTTAATCCACCATGACCAATGGCTGCAAGAACAGAGTCCCAGTTTTTAAGGCCATACTTATGCATACACTTTTTCTGGTACTCCGGCTTCATATACTGAGACATAACAAGACCCTTTGCCTTACAATAACGGTCAAGGAGTTCCTTGCCTTTAGAGATATTCTCTTCTTTAAACTGTGTCTTAAACCACTGATTGATCTTTGTCTTTGCCTGAGAACTCTTTACAATCGACAGCCAGTCACGGCTTGGACCATTTGAATTCTGCGAAGTAACAATTGCGACACGGTCCCCGTTTTGCAACTTATAATCAATTGGAACCTGTCGGCCGTTGACTCTTGCTCCAACCATCTTGTTACCGACTGCGGTATGAATCATATAAGCAAAGTCAATCGGAGTAGATCCTGCCGGTAACGTCTTAACATCTCCTTGCGGTGTAAAACAATATACCTGTTCTGTAAACAAATCAAGGTCTGTCTTTAACATCGTCAGAAATTCTCTGTTATCTGACATATCCTGCTGCCATTCAAGAATCTGACGAAGCCAGCTCAACTTCTCTTCTTCTTTATTAATACTGCCGCCACCTTCTTTGTATTTCCAGTGTGCCGCAATACCATATTCCGCTGTACGGTGCATCTCAAAGGTACGAATCTGAATCTCAAATGGCGTTCCTGATGATCCGATCAAAGTTGTATGCAAAGACTGATACATATTCTGCTTCGGCATAGCAATGTAATCTTTGAATCTTCCCGGGATTGGCTTATACATCTCATGGATAACACCTAATGCCGCATAACAGTCCTTTACCGTATCTACCTTGATTCGTACCGCAAAAATATCATAAATCTGATCTAATGTCTTATTCTGATTACGCATCTTCTTATAGATACTGAACAGATGCTTGACACGCCCATCAATCTCCGCACGGATTCCCGCTTCCTCAATGTGTTTGCTTACTTCATCAATAATCGACTGGATAAAGTTCTCTCTGCCTACCTTGTTCGTCTGTAACTTTTCCTCGAGATCTTTATAAACTTCCGGCTGCAGATACTTTAAAGACAAATCATCTAATTCCGTCTTTATCTTGGAAATACCAAGACGATGTGCGATTGGCGCATAAATGTCCATCGTCTCTCTTGCCTTTTCCTTCTGCTTCTCCGGCCGCATATACTGCAGTGTACGCATATTATGCAGACGGTCCGCCAACTTAATCAGAATAACTCGAATGTCCTTTGCCATCGCAAGAAACATCTTTCTTAAATTCTCCGCCTGCAAATCCATCTTGTCGTGAGAATAAGATAATTGTCCCAGTTTTGTTACACCATCTACCAAAAGAGCAACTTCATCGTTAAATTCTCTGGAAAGTTCTTCCAGAGTCGCCGTAGTATCTTCCACAACATCGTGTAAAATCCCGGCGATGATCGTCTCCTTATCAAGTTCCAGCTCTGCAAGGATAATCGCTACACAGAGTGGATGGATAATATATGGCTCTCCAGACTTTCTCTTCTGATCTTTATGGGCATCTCTGGCAAGTTTATATGCCTTTTCTATCATTGAAAGATCAGTAGATGGATGGTATTCCCGGATAGTATTTATCAGCTTCTCATATAAGACTTCCGGATCGGTAAAGTCTTCCGGCTTACTTATTTCTTTTTGTGTTCTCTTTAACTTTTGTTTCTGGGCCTCCATTACTTTCTCACCACACTTCTCATAAGATATAATAAAATAAAAGTAGAATAATTGTACACCAAATCGTCACAATATGCAAGAGAGGCCACTCATTCATGCGTGACCTCTCCCTTAAGATTTCCCTGAATTCCAACTATTCAGGCCTGCAAACAAAAAATGCTCTAATCTGAATAATTATCCAAATTAATATTCACTTTTTTTTGATTCACAATATGCACAACGGTATACTCGGTTTTCTCTGTCTGTCAGTTTAAATATCTGATCTAAATCATGGTCTGTAGAAGTGATACATCTTGGGTTTTTGCAGCGAACAATATTCACGATCTTTTCTGGCAGTTCAAGATGTTTTTTATCTACGATCTTACCATCTCTGATGTAACATACTGTGATATCCGGGTCAATGTAACCGAGAACATCAAGATTTAAATCCATGTTATCTGCGATTTTGATAATATCTTTTTTACCCATCTTATTACTGGAAGCGTTCTTAATAATCGCCACGCTGCAATCAAGATCATCTAAACCAAGATATTTATAAATCTGCATACTCTTTCCTGCTTTGATATGGTCAAGAACAATTCCACTCTGAATACTATCTATTTTCATCTGCGCTTACCCCCAATAAAGTCATGATTAATGCCATTCTTACATACTTACCATATAATGCCTGTTTAAAATAACATGCACGTGGATCATCATCTACCTTGGTAGAGATTTCATTTACTCGTGGCAGTGGATGCATAATGCAAAGGTCTTCTTTTGCATCTAATAATTTACGCTCATCTAAGATAAAACTGTCTTTTAAGCGGATATAGTCTGCCTCATTGAAGAATCTTTCCTTCTGTACTCTGGTCATGTAAAGAATATCTAATTTCGGCATAACTTCTTCCATAGTTCTTACTTCTTTATAAGCAATATCCTTCTTCTCGAAAACATCTTTGATGATGTAATCTGGAAGACGTAATTCTTCTGGAGAAATCATAATAAAATTAATATTCTCATAGCGGCTCATCGCCTTAATCAGTGAATGTACGGTACGTCCAAACTTTAAGTCTCCACACATACCAATGGTCAGATTTTCAAGTCTTCCCTTTTCTCTTCGGATTGTCATGAGGTCTGTTAATGTCTGTGTTGGATGGTTATGTCCACCATCTCCTGCATTAATCAATGGAATAGAAATCTTTCTTGATGCCGCATATGGAGCACCTTCCTTTGGATGACGCATGGCAATGATATCGGCATAGCCAGATACAACTCTTACCGTATCAGAAACACTTTCTCCCTTTGTTGCGGAAGAGGAATTGGCAGAAGAAAAACCAAGTACATTACCTCCAAGCTCCATCATGGCAGCTTCGAAACTAAGTCGGGTTCTTGTACTTGGTTCAAAAAATAAAGTCGCTAACTTCTTATGTTTACAAACATCCTGATATTTCTCTTTATGGAGAATAATATCATCAGCTAAATCTAATAACTGATTAATTTCTTCTACTGATAAATCCATCGGATCTATTAAATGTCTCATAATGACCTCCTTTGTTGTGACTAGCGTGCTGTTTCATTAATTTTCAGGCAAATAACGTAGAATGTTTTTCATCGACGAGGCGATTGAACGAGGCGCAGTCCGATGGAAAAACAGACAAGTTATTTGACGAAAATCAATGAGACAGCACATTAGCTTCCTTGCCAATAATTTTTTTAAATATACCTTTTTATTCTTTTCCTGTCAAGGGAACTCTTTTTTGTTTTTATTTTTATTCTTTTGGATTACAAAATAAATTTAAAAAGCTCTTTCTCCAAAATGTGTGTCACAATTTATACTACATTTTGTTTTTTAAATAATCGCCAGTATCTAAATCAATTTTGCAAAGCCTTTTTCTACGAGAAACTCCGGATGATAAGATAACTTTGCCTTTCTAAGGCCCGGCTCTCCCACATCGTCTTCTCTGTTTACATATTTCAACCCATCAGATTCATGCACTAAAAACTGCTGATTGATAATCGCATATGCTCCAGATACTTCTGAAAACGCCTTTTCGATATGAACAACCAATGTGTCCTCATTAATCTGCTCGCCTACTGCAAAGGCAACGACTTCTCCATCTGCACGAATCAGACCGCCCTTTAATCCAAGGAACTCTCGTTCTCTTAATGCATTTTCAGAAACACAGACTTCGGCATGTTTCTCTATATTACCTGGCTCACAGTTTATTTTTTTCCATTTATATAACATTGCGAGACAATCTTCAATGTTATCATCGGTTATTTTTTCATAAGCCCAGTCATACGTCTTTGTAAATTTATTTATATGGTTCTTTTTTCCGTGGAACTTCTTTCCTCTTAAACCAATCAGCTTCTCACATTCATAAATATAATCGGCACTATCCCTGTCAAATTCTACTACGAACTTTCCAGGCATATGTTCCTCAAGCCATGCCTCATTCTCTCTGTATACACAATGCAGCTTTAACGCCTCTTCATTTTCCTTACAATGCACTTCTAATGCAAGCAACGCCTTCTCCGGGCTGGCATCTCCTATCGGAAAGCTATAGCTGCTGCCATCTTCTGTCGTTCGGAAAATGAGCATATCTTCACATATCGTATATTCTAACAAATAAAAATCTTTCCATAAATATACTGCTGCAAAAGACATATCACAGCTTCGTGAATTCGCCTTTTTCATATACTTGTCTATAACCTCTTTATCACTCGCCTTTACAGGCTGAAAATCCATAATCTACCTCTTTTCTGTTTTCTCCTTGTTATTTATTTACAGTACAAAACCATAGCATCCCTACCTACGCTACAACATAATTATTTTGTACAAGCTTGACCGCTAAAATGATAGTGAACTTAATCGCTCATCTATGTCACAACATAATTATTTTATACCCATTTGCAAAACACACATCTTCGATACTTATTTTGCTCAGGTATTTTTGTACCATATATTAAGAATGCCATGGTTTCATATTTTTATCATATTATATATAACGTATTTTACTGCAAATTACAACACCTTTTTCTTCTGGAGTGGGTTTAAAAAATACTTTCTGAAAGATGTACATTACCATTTGCGAGAATGATTTTCAAATACACTTTAAGCGTTTAAAAGGTTTTCTAACGTAGCACGGATTGCCTTGATAAAGTCTTCGCTATTTACTGTATTTACGTTTTCTAAAGTTGTGATTAATGCTAAGTCTTTTGTCATTGTTCCATTTTCAATCGTATCGATTGTTGCTTTTTCTAACTTATCTGCAAATGTCACTAACTCATCGATTCCGTCTAATTTACCACGTTTTCTAAGCGCACCTGACCATGCAAAAATTGTCGCTACAGAGTTAGTAGAAGTTTCTTCTCCCTTTAAATGTTTGTAATAATGTCTCTGTACAGTACCGTGTGCTGCTTCGTACTCTGTTGTTCCGTCTGGGGCAACAAGCACAGAAGTCATCATAGCAAGAGAACCAAATGCTGTTGCGACCATATCACTCATAACGTCTCCATCGTAGTTCTTACAAGCCCAGATATAGCCACCTTCCGAACGGATAACTCTGGCAACTGCATCATCAATTAATGTATAGAAATATTCGATACCTGTTTCCTCGAACTTTTCTTTATAATCTGCATCATAAATTTCCTGGAAAATGTCTTTAAATGTATGATCATACTTCTTAGAAATTGTATCTTTTGTCGCAAACCATAAATCCTGATGTGTCTCTAATGCATAATTAAAACAAGATCTTGCAAAGCTGTCGATAGAACCATTCAGGTTATGCATTCCCTGTACGATACCAGGGCCATCAAATTCATGAATCAATTCTCTTGTCTCTGTTCCATCTTCTGCTGTATAAACAATCTCTGCTTTTCCCTTGCCCGGAATCTTCATCTCGGAAGCTTTATAAACATCTCCATAGGCATGTCTTGCAATAGTGATCGGCTTCTTCCATGTCTTTACAGTAGGCTCGATTCCTTTTACTACGATTGGGGCACGGAATACAGTACCATCTAAAATGGCTCGAATTGTTCCGTTAGGACTCTTGTACATTTCTTTTAAATTATATTCCTTTACGCGAGCTGCATTTGGCGTGATTGTAGCACATTTAACCGCTACACCGTACTTTTTCGCTGCTAATGCAGAATCTACCGTAACCTGGTCATTCGTCTCATCTCTGTATTCAAGACCAAGATCATAATACTCTGTCTTTAAATCAATAAAAGGAAGAAGAAGTTCATCCTTAATCATCTTCCAGAGGATTCTGGTCATCTCATCTCCATCCATCTCAACCAATGGGGTTGTCATCTTAATTTTGTCCATTGTATATCTCCCTTCCATATCACTCAATTGTTTTCATTTTATTCATTTGAAATTGTGAAGCACCTGAAATTTGCATTACCCAGAGCATTTTTCAAACACACTCCAGATTTTCTGCTTAGTATCCTAAAACTGCAAATTATTCTTCAAAACCTGCTACCCGTTATTATATAGTAAAATACATACAAAATGCAAGTTTTTTTGTCCGATAATTCATTTTTACAATTCTTTACTGTCTAAAACTATAGTAAATGGTCCTTCGTTCTGAAGTTCCACCTTCATATCTGCTCCAAAAACACCGTGCTCTACCTTCGGTATTTTTTCCTTACATACCCGTATAAATTCCTCATACATTTCTTCCGCTTTTTGTGGATTCCCCGCTTTTACAAAACTTGGTCGTCTTCCTTTTTTACAATCTGCAAGTAAGGTAAACTGAGAAACTACCAAAAGTTCTCCATTCACATCCTGAAGGGAAAGGTTCGTCTTTCCTGCATCATCTTTAAAGATGCGAAGTTCGGTTACCTTCTTTACGATCTTGTCAAAGTCTGCCTGTCCGTCTTCTTCTGCCACACCGAGGAATACTAATAATCCTGTGCCGATCTGTCCGGTGAGTTCTCCGTCTACTCGGACGGAGGCGTGGGATACTACTTGTAATACTGCTTTCATAATTGTCCATCCTTTGCCAATAAAATACGTTTTTACTATAACATATTTTTCTGTTTAATTCATCAAATAGTAACTTAGTGAATATATTTGTTTTAAAAAATCTGAGGCGATTTTCCATGCTTTCTATTGCGGAAATTGAACAAATAAACCAGAAATTAAATCCTGAGCTTGCGTTATCACTTTCTTTGGATAATACTGAGCGGATGGAAAGTTCTTTACTGGGTTCCGGTTTTTCTCCAGATACAGATATTTGGAAGTTGATTTTATTTTATAATGGTTCTCTTGAAGAAATTAAAGAAGTGATTTCTTTTACGGTTATTCCTTTGCTTGGTAATTTTGCGATTCTTTTTATTAAAGAAGAGGATATTCCTTCTTTTTTGACTTTTCCTCAGATTCTCTATATGGAACTTTCCCGGCCAATTTATGAAAATGCGCTTACTGGTATTAATGCTTCGTGTTTTCCTGATTATAATATTGTGACTGGAAGAAATGTAAATGCCACAACTCTTACTGGCAAAGGAACGGCAATTGCTGTTCTTGATTCCGGGGTAGATTACAGACATCCTGATTTTCGGAATGCGGATGGAAGCACAAGGATTTTGGCTTACTGGGATCAAAGTCTGCCTTTTGCTTCTTTTAATAATGAAAACAACATAAACAATCCCTATAATCTAGGTGTTATTTTTTCAGAAGAAGATTTAAACCGATTGCTTATGCCAAAGATTAGTTCTATCTCCTCTAATTCTTCTACTTTTCCTGTAACTGAGCCTGCCGCTGAGTTAACATCTTCTTCTGAAGGTATTCCCAGTCATGACACGCAAGTAATTCCCCCTTCCGAAAACATTTCCAATCATAGTATCGAACTATTATCGCCGTCCGAAGATACTTCCGGTCATGGTACACATATCGCAGGTATTTGTGCTGGGAATGGGCGTGCAAGTAATGGAAACAATCAGGGGGTTGCACCTGAAAGTTCTCTGATTGTTGTAAAGTTAAAGAATGAAGCATCTTCTGTTTATACGGATTATGCTAATCTTATGATGGCTGTTAATTTTGTGGTTCGTTTTGCCACTTCCCGTTCCCTGCCTTTAAGTATCAATATCAGTTATGGTTCAAATGATGGATCACATACTGGCAGCAGTCTTTTAGAATTTTTTATGGAGCAGGTTTCTCTTTACGGAAAAAATGTTATTTCTGTTGCTACTGGAAATGAAGGGCTGACAAGAAGACACGCTTCCTTAAATCTTCTTCCATCTATCCATTCTTCTGAAATAATTCTTTCCTCTACTTCTTCGCAGATTCATAACTCTAATCGAAATATCATTTCAACCCAAAATACTTATAGGAAATCCATAGCTTTTACTATAGCTCCGAATGAACAAAGTCTTTATCTTGAAATATGGCAGGCTTTCGCAGATGATTTTTCCTATGAACTTTTCGCCCCTTCCGGCTTAGAAAGTTTTACTTTCCCTGCCTCTCCCGGAATCTATACTTATATGATTGCTAATACCACCATTTATCTTACAATTAATAATCCAACACCTTATCAGCCATTACGTCAGTATTTTCTTTCTCTTCGTCCAAATGACATTGTTTCTTCCAACAGTATAAAACCAGACATATTCACTCCAAACATCATACCCACAAATCCTGCTAACGAAAAAAGAAGCTTTATATCTAATCCATCACAAACAAATTTCGATGGAATTTTACAACATCAATCGTTGCCATTTATCACTTCCGGCACTTGGACATTACATGTCTCATCCACTCCAACTGGCAAAATTGTTGATGGACGCTTGCAATTCTGGTTACCATCAAAAGAAGCTACAAACTCTGCAACTGGCTTTCTTTCTCCTTCTTCTGCCATGACCTTTACGATTCCTTCTACTTCATCCTCCGTTATCAGTGTCAGTGGCTACGATAGCAGTCTTGATATATTTGCTCCATTTTCCGGTCAGGGATTTTCTAATAATATGAACACCAAACCCGACCTTTGCGCCCCGGCAGTTAATATTCTAAGTACTGCTCCCGGCGGTGCGTATACTATTCGAACCGGAACTTCTATGGCCGCACCATTCGTTACCGGAGCTGCTGCACTTTTAATGCAATATGGCATTGTAAACGGAAACGATCCTTTTCTTTATGGAGAAAAAGTAAAAGCATATCTCTGGAAAAGCGCAAGACCTCTGCCTGCTTTTTCAGAATATCCAAATGAAAAAGCAGGCTGGGGAAGGTTGTGCCTGGAAAGTAGTTTAACAGGTGTTTAATATTAGACAAAAATATTGCCGGCATAAGAAAAGTATACTATGATAAATACACAATGTATAAATTATGAAGGCGGAGAAGATATGGAAATAAAAGATAAAATGAAAGAGTTGCAGGAAAGCACAATGACGTAACATATTTCCACTTACTTTATGACAAAGATAAAATTATATACCAAACAACCCCAATAGTAATTTTGTACTATTGGGGTTATCC
>CAVCBH010000109.1:0-15788 GCA_963600375.1 bacterium
TTCATGCCCTGTTTCTCGTACAGATACTTAATAGAACTGTCCTTTCCATTTACCACGCCAATCATACCTTTCTTTATCAGATCAAATGTAGATGACTTAATTTTTAATTTCTCTTCGGTTCTCTTCTCATAAGAGGTCAGTGTACTTCCTGAAGAATCTGTTGTTTTCTCTATAAGAGAAAGATCGACCAGATTCTTATGATTTACGAGGGAGGTCACATATCTTGAAATCTGACTCGGTGTATAACTGTGTGTACCCTGTCCAATCGCAGAACGAATCGCATCTTCATCGGAAATATGTGGCTCATATTCTGTAATCTCCACTCCAGACTTCCTGTTTAGTCCATACATAGATGCATATTTCTTTAACTTTGTCAGACCCCGCTGACTGTTATACGTTCCATTTACCGTACCAAGATTATATCCCATCTGATAGAAGAAGAAGTTACAGGATACCGCGATTGCTCCACTTACATTAAGAGAACCATGTGCATTCGGATAAATCCAACACTTCGCCGCCGGTGAAATCTTATCAAAAATCCCAGTACATTTTACATATGTAGATGCATTTGCCACACCTTCCTCAAGAACTGCCGTTGAAGATATTGGCTTAAATGTAGAACCTGGTGCTGTTCTTGACTGTGTTGCTCTGTTCAACATCGGTGAGGATAAATCTGTATTAAGAGAAGCATAATATTCCGAATCAATTCCGTTTGCAAGACGGTTGTTATCATAGCTTGGATAAGAAACCATCGCCCGTACCTCTCCTGTCTCAGGATCTGTGATAATAACAGAACCAGAACAAGGATCAAGTGCAAGCTGTGCTGGTGTGATTTCTATATTCTTTATCTTCTTGTACATGAAATTATAGGCAGACATTTTGCCTGTATACAAACCATTATAATCCTTATCTTTCTTTTTATCAAGAACCCCCTGATCATACAGTAACAGGCACACCTTTTTTCCACTGAGCGCTCCACTCTTAATCATATACTCATATAGAATTTTATCAAAGTCTTCCTCAGATTTCAATGCATCAACAATATAATTTATTAATTCATTATAAATTTCGTCCGCATCATAATAATCTGACTTTATGTTGAAAGAACTGATATTGATCCACTCATTATTAATCGCATATTGAAGGAACTTTCTAAAGGTGATCTTCTCATCTTTCCAGTCAAGATATACCTGATCATTCTCATCAATAGAGGATGCCACAAGAATCCCGTCACTTTCAAGCATCTTGTAAATATAATCTATATAGTCCTGTTTCTCTTCACTCAAATTCTTGCGAATCGTCGTTCCACTCTTTAAATCTTTCTGAATCGTATTCAGAACCGCCTGCTGCTTCTTCTTGTAGATGTTGTAAACATCTTTCTCGTTGCTCTTTGCATTTTTCCTTGATAACTTTGAAATATTAATAATATTATTATCAATGAGTGCATAATAAACATCCTTGATTGGAACTTTCTTTTCAGAACCTGCGGTATCTGCTGTTGTAAGATGGGCAAGAAGAATTCCTGCCAGTCGTCTTTCAAGAATATTATATGCATATTTTTGTAAATCCGCATCAATGGTCAAATATACATTATTTCCAGCCGATGCTTTTGTTGTCTTTACTGTCTTAATAACCTTACCAAGATTGTCAACTAAAACATCTTTTTGCCCCTTCTTGCCCTGAAGAGTGCTTTC
This sequence comes from bacterium, assembly GCA_963600375.1. Lineage (GTDB taxonomy): Bacteria > Bacillota > Clostridia > Lachnospirales > Lachnospiraceae > Anaerobutyricum. The sequence continues at coordinate 1,695 of CAVCBH010000109.1, forward strand.
CATTGTCTTCTCGATTCCTGTCTTTCCGACAACATCGTTTGCCTCGTATTTTCCACCATTATCGTTTAAATCTTTTAATTCGCTTTCAGAAACAACGCCTGTGTAACCCAAAATAGAAGAAAAATACTTAGCATCATTATATTTACGAAGAGAGTCTGCCTTAATAGAAACTCCCGGATATTCATCCTCATGTTCTGAAATAGCCGCAATACTCTTATCACTGATATTTGTTGCCACCGTGATCGGTGTTGTCTGCGAATAACGGTTCATAAACACATCGTAACGGACAGACATAATCTTTAATGTATCTTCTACAGAGTAGTCGTCCGAAATACCAAACATATTTCCCGTTCCCTGAGGACCGTTCTTTCCACTCTTTAAATAGTCATATACTTCTTCTGGAGTAGAATTCAGATACTTCTCTGCCTTCTTTTTCTCGTCACCGGATAAACTGTCAAGCTTAGTAATTCCATAAATATCCTTTTTAAATCTTGTAAGCGCAGAGCCAGATACAGTAAACTTCAGCTTTCCCTTGCTGTTTACCGTCATTGGAAGACTGTAATTAATCGTATCGTTATTCTGCTCTAACACCTTTATCAACTTATAGATTACTTCATTCTTAACATCGTTCTCTGTTACTTTCTGACCATTTTTTCCATTCGCATTCGTCCGTTCTCTCGCAATCTGGCTCGTCTTATCTGTATTCTCAAGTGTAACGGTATACGCAAGCTGATTATATGCTAAGGTCTTTCCATTACAGTCATAGATATTTCCCCTTGCTCCACTGATTTCGATTGTCTTCTTTATCTTATAATTAAAATTTGCCAGATGCTCATCACCCTGTATAATCTGTAAAACGAACAGGCGATAGATCAACAGGCAAAATAATATAATTAAAAACACTCCCAGAATTATAATACGATTCGAAAACAATTCTATGATCTGGCTCTTTGTTTTTGATTGATCTTTCTCCTGTTTTTTCTTGAATTTAAACAAAATCTGCACCTCTCTTCTCGTTCTTTTCCAACCAGTCATTTATTCTCAGTAAAATCTGATAAAAGATAAGTCCTGCCGCTACGGTATATACTAATTCTGGAAGAATAAGGTTCTTCAGGTAATAAACAATCCGTAAATGATTCTGTAAAAGTCCGCAGACAATATACATAACAATTCCATATACCAGGTCATTCGCACCAATCAGTACAAGTGGGAGAATATTATCATCCGAATAATAAATCCGATTAAAAAATCCGTCTACAAAACCGAATGCCATATACAAAAAGGCAAATCCACCGATTGTTGAGCCATAAAAAATATCCATCAAAAGGCCACAGAAAAATCCAACGATCATTCCCGATTTCTGTCCTCTCATTACTGCGATTGAGGAAATAAAAATCAGTAAAATATTCGGTGTGATTCCTGCCAGTTTAATCAGCTCAAATACAGAAGTCTGTAGTATAAAACCAACAAATACCAGTATTGCTGTCACAATTCCTCGTTTCATAATAAATCCCTTCTTACACAAATGGCGGAAAGAGAAATATCTGCACGATACCCTGATTCCGCCTGATTCATCCCTTAATGGATTCTCAAAAACTCTCTATAACAAAGACTCCTGCGAATCCATCTTAATCTGCACTTTCACTGTCTGTCGGAACCTCTTTTAACTGTGTGATAACCAGAACATCTTCAAGATGCTGGAAATCCACAAATGGTGTTACCTTGGCAGACTGCGTTAAATTGGAGGAATCTGTGGAAATACTGCTAACAGTTCCTATCTTAATTCCTTCCAGATACTTTGAGCTGATATGGGAAGTAACTAATTCTTCTCCTTCTTTCATATCCGCATCTTTACTAATATACGTTACGTCAATTGTTCCATTTTTCTGAACAGATTCACTGTTTCCCTGAACAACACAGGTATCTCCTGTCTTCGAGGACTTGGCGCTCACGCTGCTGGAGTCATTGATAATAGAGCATACCTTTGCATATGTACGCCCGGTTTCTGTTACAATTCCTACCAGTCCACCTTCTGCTAACACATTCATGTTTACCTTGATTCCATCTTTAGAACCTTTGTTAATGACAAATGTGTTGTACCAGTTTCCGCTTCCCTTACTGATGACTCTTGCTCCCACTTTCTTATACTGGGAATATGCTTTGTCCATCTTCAGAAGCTCCTGCAGATTCTTTAATTCGTTTTCATTGGTACTTAAAGTTTCGTTTTCCTGTGTTAACTCTTTCACCTTCTGACTAAGCTTTTCATTTTCCTTTTTCAGCTCCTTCATGCTCTTAAATGAGCCTACGTGATCTCCTACCCAGACTCCAAAAGAGTTGATTCCGTCCTGCATTGGGATAACTACTGTTTCCGCAACCGCAGAAAGCGGCTTCACTGCATCTTTTAGTACTGCACTGACTGACAGAAGTAATATGCAGATGATTGTCAGAAGAACAAGCATCGTTTTGGGTGAAAACTCAAAATTATGACGATTTTTCATAGTACCACTCCCTGATTAATGAAAATCAGAATCCTGTAAATTATGAGCCAGTCTTTCATAATCCGGATTTTCCATAATCATCCCGAGGCCTTTTACTACGGTAAGCTCTGGTTCTTCCATCTTCATGATAGAAAGTCCTGTCTCCTGCTGAATGAGTAAGTCAAGATTCTTAATATGTGTAGAACCACCTGTCATGCATACACCATCATGCATGATATCCATAGATAATTCTGGTGGAGTCTTCTCTAAAATAAACTTAATCGCATCAATAATAGAAGAAAGACTCTCTGACATTGCTTCAAAGATCAGATGATTTGTAACGGTTACTCTGTTAGGAAGACCAGTGATGAGGTTACGTCCCATTACATCATAGGTAATCTCCTCATCTTCTTTGATACCGCTTGCAAGCTGCATCTTAAGTCTCTCTGCACTCTTCATACCGATAACAAGGTTGTGTTTCTTCTTCACTGTCTGCTGGATTGCCTCATCAAACTTCGTTCCACCAATCTTTAACAGACGGCTCTGTACGATGCCTCCAAGACTGATCAGACTGATCTCTGTTGTATCTGCTCCGATATTAACGATAAGACGGCCTGTTGCGTCCATAACATCAAGTCCTGCACCAAGGGCATCTGCGATTGGCTTCTCCACAATACGAATCTTCTTTGTCTTTAAAGAAGAACTTGCAATCAGGTCATAGAATGCACGTTTCTCTACCTCTGTAATATCAGAAGGTACAGCGATATAAAATTCTGCGTTGCCGCCGGCAGCAAGACCTTCTGCAAACTTCTTGCCATGCATCCCTTTAAAATAAAGCTGAATCATTGTCTGCATTGCAGTAAAATCAGCAATAACACCGTTGATGATCGGCTGTTTTACCTCGATATTCTTCGGTGCTTTCTCATACATAGAATAGGCTTCATCTCCTAATGCTAATGGCTCCTTTTTCTTCACCATCGCAATCATATTCTTCTGATGTAAAATTACTCCTGCAGCTTTCTGGTAAATCTTGATGGAATTCGTTCCCATATCAATTCCATATATTTTTTCAGACATTGGTATGTCTCCTTTCGTTAGCATTTATACATGAAACAAATGCGGCATTACCGCATTTGTTCTTACTCTTGTTCAAGTACTCTTTAAATCTTTTGCAACGGATTCAATCGGGTACATTCTATTACTCACATCATATCATGTTCTCTTAAGCTGGTATAACACCTGTCCCCTATGATAATGTGATCAGAAAGCGGAATTCCCAGTAGTTCTCCCGCTTCTTTTATCTGTTTGGTAATAACGAGATCCTCTCTGCTTGGTTCGGGACTTCCCGATGGATGATTATGGAGCAGTATCATATACACCGCCTCGTAGCGAAGCGCCTCCACAAAAATGGTTCGAATCGGAACCCACGAACTGTTCGCTGTTCCCTTCGACAGAAGAATCTCCTTCATCAGCCTGTGCCGTCCATCCAGAAGCAAAAGCATCACTTTCTCAACGGAAAGATGCCTCATCTCTTCCATATAGTAAGCCGCAATATAATCGGGTGAACTAAAGTCGCTCTCTTCCTTAAGAGAAGCTCTCGCAAGCCGCTTCGATAATTCTAATACACATAAGATCTCTATTGCTTTTACATTGCCTATCCCTGGAATCGTCTTTAGCATCTCTTTATCAAGATGATATAAACCCGCCAGTCCCTTATAAACAGGATGTCTGTCTAAAAGAGAAAATGCAAGCTCCAACGCCGTGCGGTTACGTGTTCCACAGCGGATGATCACTGCTAGCAGTTCTCCATCTGTAAGACTCTCTGCTCCCATCTTCAGACACTTCTCATACGGGCGTTCTGTTTCCGGGCGCTCCTTCATTGTCAGCGACTGTCTTTCCATATTGATCCCTCCTGTATTCTCTCCAGGCACGGACACACTGATTCGAAAAACATTTTACCATAAAAACAAACTTTTGTATATAGGATTCCGTAGTAGGTTTCGTTAACTTTCTGTGTCATTTATTAAGATATTTTTAAGTTTTCCTGTCTCATATATTTTTTGCAAAGACATCATAATTCCATATTTCGCATGTTCCCATGTAAGTCCCCCCTGGAAATATACTGCATATGGGTCTTTCATCGGACCGTCTGCACTAAGTTCGATCGAAGAACCAGAAACAAATGCCCCAGCTGCCATAATTACCTGTGCATCATACCCTGGCATATCCCACGGTTCCGGACGAACAAAGCTGTCTACCGGTGCGGCTGCCTGAATTCCCTCACAAAAAGCAACCATAAGGTCTGAATCATGGAATTCTACCTCCTGAATAATATCATGACGGCTTTCTGTGCTATTGGGAATAACTTTAAATCCTAACTTTTCGTAAATATTTGCTGCAAAGACCGCGCCTTTTAGCGCTCCTTTTACAACGGTTGGTGCTAAGAAAAGTCCCTGTGTAAAGGAAGTTGTTACGCCAAGTGTCGCACCTACTTCTTTTCCCAGCCCCGGAGAAGTCAGTCGGTAAGCTGCTCTGTCGATACATTCTTTTGTTCCGCAAAGATATCCGCCGATTGGCGCAAGTCCACCTCCCGGATTCTTGATAAGAGAACCGACAATTAAGTCTGCTCCTACCTGTGATGGTTCTTCTGTCTCGACAAATTCTCCATAGCAGTTGTCCACCATACAAAGTACATCGGGCTTTCTTTCTTTAATGAAACGAATCAGTTCTCCAATTCTTTTTACAGAAAGAGTCGGACGTGATGCATAACCTTTCGAACGCTGAATCGTAACAAGCTTTGTCTTTTCATTTAACGCTTTCTCGATACCGTCCCAGTCAAATTCTCCATCTGGAAGCAGATCTACCTGACGATAGCTAATACCATATTCTGCCAGAGAACCATTCGAAGGACGGATGCCAATAACTTCCTCCAGCGTATCATATGGCTTACCTACTGGGGATAACAGCTCATCTCCCGGACGAAGCTGGCTCATAAGTGCCAGGGCAAGGGCATGAGTTCCACAGGTAATCTGCGGTCTTACTAAAGCATCTTCTGTTCCAAATACATCGGCATAAATCTTTTCTAAAGTTTCTCTTCCAATATCATTATAACCATAGCCGGTTGTCGGCGCAAAACATGCTTCACTTAAATGATTTTTCTGCATCGCACGAAGCACCTTCATCTGGTTGCATTCCGCAGTCTTATCTATCGACTGGAAACGATCTTGCAGTTCTTCTTCTACTTTCATGCAAAAGTCATAAACTGGCTTTGCAATCCCCATCTGTGCATAATACTCTTCCAGTATTTTATCTCTTTGTTCCATTCCAGATTCCTTTCTCTTCTATCTTGTCTAAAACAGAAGTAAGCAGTGCTTCTTCCTGTTCATATTCTTTTTTGTTTATCCAGATTACTTCTTTTTCCCGCCGGAACCATGTAAGCTGTCTTTTCGCAAAGTGTCTGGTATCTTTTTTAATTTTATCAACGGTATCTTCTAAAGATATTGTTCCATCAAAATAATCAAAAAATTCTTTATAACCAAGGCCTTGCATGGACACTAAATTCTTTGTATATCCTTGTTTTATCAATCCTTTTACCTCGGAAAGAAGCCCTTCTTCCATCATGATGTCCACTCGCTTGTTAATACGTTCATAAAGGATCTCTCTGTCATGATACAATACAAAATAAGCGAAATTATATGGTGATTCCTTCTGTCGTTGCTCCTTATTATGCTCTGACAGCTTTCCTCCTGTTTCTTTATGATACTCTAACGCACGAATCACCTTTTTTACGTTATTAAAATGAACGATCTGTGCATATTCCGGGTCAACTTTCTTAAGAATTTCATAAAGATATTCTTTTCCTTTTTCCCTGGCAAGCTGTTCTAATTCTTTTCGGTAACTTTCTTTTTCTTCATGCTGTGAAAAGTCAATATCATAAAGCAATGCCTGAATATAAAATCCGGTTCCCCCTACAATAATCGGTATATGCCCTGCAGCATAAATCTTTTCCATCGCTTCTTTTGCCTTTTCCACAAAATACACTACATTAAATTCTTCAAACGGGTCCAATACATCAATAAGATAATGCGGCACACCATCCATTTCTTCCGGACGAATCTTTGCTGTACCGATATCCATCTTTTTATAAACCTGCATCGAATCGGCGCTGATAATCTCTCCCCCGATTTTCTTTGCAAGGCCGATGGACAACTTTGTCTTTCCGGCTGCTGTCGGTCCTGTTAAGATAATAAGAGGTTTCTTTTCCTGTTTTTCCACAATCATCCCCCTCTACTGTACTCTTTTAAACTTCTTTTCTAATTCATACTTTGTCATGGAAATAATTGTTGGCCGACCATGCGGACACTGGTATGGATTGTCAAGCTTCATAAGCTGGTCCATCAGCGCATCCATCTCCTGATAGGACATCGTAGTGTTGCCTTTTACAGCAGCCTTGCATGCCATCGTTGCCAGTTTGTCGGTAATCATCTCCATATTCATCTTGCCGCTGTTTTCCTCGATTTGATCAAAAATCTCAATAAACAACTCCTGTGGATCAATTCCAAGCAAATTTGCCGGAACCCCACGAATACAATACTCGTTTCCACCGAATTCTTCAATAAGAAATCCAAGTTTTTTGAAAGATCCTTCGCAAAGTTTAAACTTCTGCTGTTCTTTTATACTAAATGTAAGGATGACAGGAGGTGCGACCATCTGCTGAATAATCGTATTATTCTCAAGATCTTTCTTCAGCTTTTCATACATTACCTTTTCGTGTGCCGCATGCTGGTCTACGAAAAACAGTTTTTCATCAAATTCTACCAGCCAGTAGGTACGGAACACCTGCCCGATGATGCGGTGCTTCGGACGGGCTTCTTCGGAAAGAAGAGGCACATCGGAAAAACTCATCTGAGTACCTTTTCCATAGGTATCTGCTTCTTTTAGGAGTTCTGGGGTTTTCTCTTCCAGACTTTGATTCTGATTTTCTGACGCATCTATCTTTATCGAAGCGTTTCCAACTCCTGTAATTGCTTCTTCTTTCGAAAACGCTCTCTGTTCACTTAATTGCTGACTTTCCAGATTTATCTGTGAATTCTGTTCACCTGTTTTTTTATCAATTACCGGGGTTTTCTCATTTTGGAGAACATTTTCCTCCATTGATTTTGGAATCACATCGTCAATCTCTTTTTTAATTGCGTTGTTCTCTCCGACATGTAATCGGGAGATTCTTTCTTCTATCGAACTTCTTCGATTTGAGATTTCTGCCAATTTTTCGCCCTGTATACCAGAATGATCACCAACACTTCCATCCATATTTTCTGCAGTATCTCCCTGCGCTTTTCTCTTCTCAATCTCTTTAATCTTTTCCCTGGAAAGAGAAGAAAATCGTTCTTCAATCACCCGTCTTTTTCTCTCAAACGGCTCTGGAATCTGTTTTACGCTTTCTTTTTCTTTTTTATCATTGCCAATTCCCACTTTCGGAATCAGTTCTTTTTTTACAAAGCTGCTTCGAACCGCACTCATTACAGAAGAATACAATTCCTCTGCATTTTGAAAACGCATCTCCATCTTTGCTGGATGAACATTCGCATCAAAGCAATGTGGATCCATCGAAATCATCAGGGCAGTAAATGGAAATTTGTGCACCATCGCATGACCTTTATATCCCTCTTCAATCGCCTTACTGATAATATTATTTTTCAGATAACGGCCATTTACAAAATAATTCTCATAATTTCGATTTCCACGGGAAATCACTGGTTTTCCAATATAACCGTCCACCAGTATTCCATTTTCATTTCCCTTTACAGGGAGAAGATTCATTGCCACATCTCTTCCAAAAATATTATAGATCACATCTTTTAGATTTCCATTTCCAGAAGTCGATATTTTATTCTTATTGTCACAAATAAACTTAAAAGAAATATCTGGATGACTCAGGGCAAGGCGCTGGATAAAGGATTCTACATAACCTGCTTCCGTCATCTTTGATTTTAAAAACTTTCTTCTTGCCGGTGTATTAAAGAAAAGATTACGGATAATAAAGGTTGTCCCCTCCGGGCAGCCAATCTCATCATAACTTTTTTCCTCTCCACCTTCTATTACGTAGCGGATACCGGAAATCCCCTCATCTGTTTTAGTCACAAGTTCTACTTTGGCAACCGATGCGATACTTGATAAGGCTTCGCCTCGAAAACCAAGAGAAGCCACCGTCTCTAAATCACTCGCAGAGCGAATTTTACTGGTCGCATGAGGAAGAAAAGCCTTTCGAACCTGTTCTTTCTCAATGCCGCAGCCGTTATCTGTAATTCGTATAAAGTCAATTCCACCGCCTTTAATTTCTACGGTAACTGCTGTGGAATTTGCATCTACAGCATTCTCCACAAGCTCTTTTACAATAGAAGATGGTCGTTCGACAACTTCCCCGGCAGCAATCTGATTAATCGTACTCTGGTCAAGAACTCTTATCTCTGGCATAGTTTCTCCCTTCTGATATTTTTACTTACACTTCTTCTGCAACTCGTAAAGCTGATTCATCGCTTCCATCGGTGTCATATTACTGATATCTAACTTTTTCAATGTTTCTTCTACTTCACTTTTCTTTGGCTGTTCTGCAACCATTCCCATTGTATCAAAGAGCGAAATCTGCACTGGCTCTGCTTTTTTTGTATGTTTCTTTCCGATATTTTTTGTATTCGCTGTAATATCGGACTCTTCCAACTCTGCCGCAATTTCCTTTGCTCTTTCTATAACAACTTCTGGAACACCGGCAAGTTTAGCGACCTGAATACCGTAACTCCTGTCAGCACTTCCCTTAACAATTTTACGCAGGAAAATAATCGTGTCACCTTTTTCCTGTACGGCAATGCAGTAATTATTAACACCTGGAAGCTTTCCTTCTAATTCGGTAAGTTCGTGATAGTGAGTTGCAAATAATGTTTTCGCACCGGATAAAGAAGAACCGGCTATGTATTCCACCACTGCCCACGCAATAGAAAGGCCGTCAAAAGTACTTGTTCCTCGTCCGATTTCATCAAGAATTAAGAGACTGTCCTTTGTTGCATGCCGCAAAATATTAGCAACTTCGCTCATTTCTACCATAAAGGTACTCTGGCCAGACGCTAAGTCATCGGACGCACCTACTCTTGTAAAAATGCGGTCTACCAGCCCAATGTTGGCAGACTTTGCCGGGACAAAAGAACCAATCTGTGCCATCAGTACGATAAGCGCGGTCTGTCTCATATAGGTAGATTTTCCTGCCATATTCGGTCCGGTAATAATATCTACCCGGTTCTTCTTATGATCAAGCAGCGTATCATTTGCCACAAAAAGTTCCCCGGACATCATTTTTTCTACGACGGGATGACGGCCATCCTTAATATCGATTACACCTCGCTGGTTCAACGTTGGTCTTACATATTGATTTGTCTCTGCAACAAGGGCAAGAGAAGCAAACACGTCTGTCCAGGCAATCACATTTGCTGTCTTCTGGATTCGCTCCATCTCTGCAGCCAGTTTTTCACGGATTGCCACATAGGTTTCATATTCTAAGGCGTACAGCTTATCTTCCGCTCCGAGAATTGTTCTTGCAAGTTCGGAAAGTTCCTCCGTTGTGTAACGTTCCGCATTCGCAAGTGTCTGACGGCGGATATAGTAATCTGGCACTAAGTCTTTATAGGAATTCGTTACTTCTATATAATAGCCAAAAACTTTGTTATAACGCACACGAAGATTTTTAATTCCTGTCTTTTCTCGCTCTCGTTCTTCTAATTCAGCAAGCCAGGTCTTTCCATCCGTTTTTGCTTTTTTCAGATGGTCGATTTCCGTATCAAAACCTTCCCTGATGATGCCACCTTCCTTAATCGACATCGGTGGATCTTCCTCGATAGAAGCCTCCAATAATTCATGAAGATCTTCTAATGTATCTAAATCTTCTGCCATTTTTGCGAGAACACCTTTGCTAAACTGCGCAAGGATATCCTTAATATATGGCAGATACTGAATTGATGTCTTAAAAGAAATTAAATCTCTTGGATTTGCACTGCGATAACTGACCTTCATTGTAAGACGTTCTAAATCATAAATAGAATTCATATACTCACGAAGTTCCTCTCGCGCCATAAGGTTATCTTTTAACATTTCTACCGCATCCAGACGATCCTGAATTGCTGTTTTATGAATGAGAGGCTGTTCAATCATCTTTCGAAGCATTCTGGCTCCCATTGCGGTCTTTGTCTTATCAAGCACCCATAAAAGGCTTCCCTTTTTTCCTTTTTCTCTTAGCGTCTCACAAAGCTCCAAGTTCCTTCTTGTGGAGCTGTCGATCACCATATAATTTTCTGTGGAATACACTTTTAACTCCATCAGATGAGAAAGAGAATTCTTCTGTGTTTCGTGAAGATACTGTAATAATGCACCACTCGCGATCACGCCAAATGGATAGTCTGTAAGTCCAATTCCTTCTAAATTTGCAAGGTTATACTGTTCTTTAATTAATGTCTCACAATTATCATTCTCAAAATAATAACTTGCAACCGGTGAAATAACCGCACCGACCTTATCTTTGATAAAATCAAAGTCCATGCCACAGATACAGAATGCATCATTACAGATAATCTCAGACGGCTGAAACTTATTCATTTCATCAAAAAGTGCGTCCTGATGCTCGACCTGGGTTGTCCGAAATTCACCGGTAGACAGATCACACACACCGATTCCGAACAGATCATCTTCACAGAACACACTCATAATGAAATTATTTTTTGACTCATCAAGACTCTGGGTCATAACATTCGTTCCCGGTGTAACAACACGGATAACGTCTCTCTTTACAATTCCCTTTGCCGCCTTGGGGTCTTCCACCTGCTCACAGATGGCAACACGAAATCCTCTCTCTACTAACTTATTAATATATGGCTCACAGGAATGGAAAGGCACCCCACACATAGGCGCCTTCTCCTCCTGACCACAGTTTTTCCCGGTAAGAGTGATTTCTAACTCTCTTGATGCAGTAAGGGCATCGTCATAAAACATCTCATAGAAATCTCCCAAACGGTAAAATAAAATACATTCTTTATATTTATTCTTTATCTGGAAATACTGTTCCATCATCGGAGTCAGTTTAGCCATTAATGCTCAACCTCCCCAGATAATAGAATCCTTTGGATTCCTCTAATACAACCGGAACAATCTTTCCGATCAATGAGGCATCTCCTTTAAAATGTACCACACTGTTATTGGATAATCTTCCGGTAACCATCGTATCATCTTTCTCGTCGATTTCCTCTACTAATACAGGCTCGGTGTTACCAGCAAGCTTACCATTCTGCTCTTTTGCCGCTTCATTCACTACTTTTAATAAGCGGTCAAATCTCTCATGTACCACATCGTCAGGTACCTGGTCTGGCATTTTTGCTGCCGGAGTTCCAGAACGCCTGGAATAAATAAAGGTAAATGCACTGTCGTATTTTGCCTTTCTTACAACGTCAAGTGTCTCCTGGAAATCTTCCTCTGTCTCTCCCGGAAAACCTACGATAATATCTGTTGTAATCGCAATATCAGGAACAGCAGTACGAATCTTATCTACTAACTCAAGATAATGCTCTTTTGTATACTTTCTGTTCATTAACTTCAAAATGCGGCTGCTTCCTGACTGCACTGGCAAATGAAGATGCTTACAGATTTTCCTGGAATGTGCCATCACTTCAATAAGCTCATCAGATAAATCCTTTGGATGAGAAGTCATAAAACGGATTCTCTTGATTCCCTCTACTTCTTCTACCATTGTAAGAAGCTTCGCAAAACTGATCGGATTCTCCAAATTCTTACCATAGGAATTTACATTCTGTCCAAGAAGCATAACTTCCACAACACCTTCGGATGCTAACTTCTTCACCTCTGCCACAATATCTTCCGGCTTTCTGCTTCGCTCTCTTCCTCTTACATAAGGAACGATACAGTAACTGCAGAAGTTGTTACAGCCAAACATGATATTTACGCCAGCTTTAAATCCAAACTTACGGTCACTTGGCAGATCTTCGATAATCTGGTCTGTCTTCTCCCAGACATCAAATACTCTCTTTCTTCCTGAAAGACATTCATATAAAAGCTCTGCCAGTTTAAAAATGTTGTGCGTTCCGAAAACAACATCGACAAACTTGAATGTTGTCTTTACCTTTTCCTGTTCTTCCGGCTCCTGCATCATACAGCCACACATAGCAATGACCATCTCCGGATTCTTCTTTTTATAATTCTTTAACGCACCAAGTCTTCCATAAACACGAACATTCGCATTCTCACGAACTGTACATGTATTATAGTAAACAAAGTCAGCCTTTTCTGTGTCCGCTTTTACATAACCGATATCCTCAAGAATACCGTTTAACTTCTCAGAATCTTTAAAATTCATCTGGCATCCGAAAGTCTGGTCATAAAATGTCAGCTTACGTCCAATCTCTAATTCTCTTTCCTTTATAATCTCTCTGCACTTTGCAATAAAATACCGCTGTCTCTCCGGTTCCTGTTCCGGTGCAGGCGCGGTCGTATCGATCAATTCATATTTTATATTTGTCATTATAATTATTTAACCTCCAAGTGTGTAAAATCAACTTTTTTACGCAGATAGGAATATTATAGGATAACTTTTTTTATTTTTCAAGAAAAAAGTACTTGATTTTTATTTTTGTCTGTGCTATATTAGACAAGTCGCAACGATATGGTCGATTGGTCAAGCGGCTAAGACGTCGCCCTCTCACGGCGAAAACAGGGGTTCGATTCCCCTATCGACTATTTATTTTTTAAAAACAAAATAAATAAGTACTTGATTCTCATTTCTATTTGTGATATAGTAATCAAGTCGTAACGACACGGTCGATTGGTCAAGCGGCTAAGACGTCGCCCTCTCACGGCGAAAACAGGGGTTCGATTCCCCTATCGACTATTCATTTAAAAGGTTTGTCTGTTTAGGCAAACCTTTTTTGTTTAATAAAAAAATTTGTCTGCTTTTGTAGAATGGAATGTTTTTTATTCATTTTTCATTCTCAAACCATAAAGATTTTTGCCAACATTTTTATTTTCATAAAAGAGGTACTCTTCCATGGCTTTTTTTGACACCTTAAAACAGAACCTTATGACTGCCAGCCAGGTTACAATGGATAAAGCAAAAAACACTGCTGAGATTTTAAAATTAAAAGACCAGATTCGCCAGGACAAACGAGAGATTCGCTCTACCACTCTTAAAATTGGGGAGATTTATCGGGAACTTCACTCCGAAGATTATGAGGAGGCTTATGAGGATTGCTTTCAGAGAATTGAGCGTTTAGAACAGGCGATTGAGTGGAAGGAAGATGCGCTGAAGAATTTGGAGAAGGAGGATTAAATCAAGGGGGTGCTTAAATTTTTCTGGATTTGAACTAACAGATGGAAAGTTGAATCCCTTCCTGAATTCAGACTAACAGACGGAAAGTTGAATCATCTCTTAAATTTGAACTAACAGACGGAAATAAAAAATAGATATATAGTATCTGTTCCATATCACTGCACGAATAATGCTCACCCGCATCATTCGCTTGCTCTGTTATGAAGTGACTTTTGTCAAGAGGTAAAAGAGAAAAAATTCACT
>CAVCBH010000110.1:0-5007 GCA_963600375.1 bacterium
AAGAAGCAATTGACGATGCAAAGAGAAACGCCGCTTTAAATCATATGGATAATGTTGAATTTTTCGTTGGGAAAGCTGAAGAGGTTGTACCTGCACAGTACGAAAAGACAGGAGTGCATCCGGATGTTATCGTTGTAGACCCGCCAAGAAAAGGCTGTGATGCGACACTGTTAAATACAATGCTCGATATGGCACCGGAACGTATCGTTTATGTAAGTTGTGATCCGGCAACATTAGCAAGAGACTTAAAAATACTTTGCGAGAAGAAGTATGTGTTAGAGAGGGTATCTGTTGTAGATCAGTTTAGTCATTCCGTTCATGTAGAGAGTGTCTGTGCCCTGAAAAAAACAGATGAATAATTTCAGAAATTGTGAGAGGATATTTTGTCTTTTTAATTATAGAGATATTTTCTTTGTGTAAAGAAGCAGGATTAGATAAAATATAATTATTCGAAAACGTATAGTTTTTTGTAAATGATTTTTGCTATCACAGTGAGGAGAGAGGATATGCTGACAGTAAATAACATAAAAGATAACTGCATGAGTACAGTTTATAGCAGAGGAAAACAACTGTATAATCAGGCTGCATATAAAAATGTAAAAATATATGAATTGACCGATGAAGGGAATTCACCGGTGAATGTAATAGAAGGTTGCGTAAAAGGAAGTAGTGGAAAGTGGTATAAAACGCATATAGATTTTTCACAGGAAGATGACAATATTGAAGATTATTACTGCAGCTGTCCTGCTTATGAAAATTACTATGGGTTATGCAAGCACTGTGTGGCATTAGCCTTATATTATCGAGAATGGCAGGAGTCGGAGATACACAGGGAAAAAGTTCAGAGTAAAAGTATGAGAAATACTTCAGGAGAGCTAAAAGATATTATTGAAAAATATGCAGTGAAGAACAGGGGTTATCTGTTTGATGGATATTATAAACAGGTGGAATTAATACCAGAAATAACAAAGAATTATGGACAGTATTACATAGAGTTTAAAATCGGCGCGGACAGAAAATATGTTTTGAAAAGTATCCCTAAATTACTATATGATATAGAGAATGTAAGAAATGTAACATATGGGAAAAGTCTTCAGTTCATACATGATAAATCTGCATTCACAGATGAGGCGGCAGAGTGGATCGAAATTATAAGAAATATATGGAAAAACTATTATCCAAATGCAGACTTATCTTATTTTTCTTACGGTACAAGCTATCGTTCCATAGAATTAAATGGCTATGGGATTGAACAGGTCATTCTTAAATACAAGGATCAAAAGATAACGATCAATGAAAAAAAGTATATGGTTATAGAAGAAGATCCGACAGTAACATTCCATATAGGTAAACATAAAGACGGGGGAGCTGTCATGTCAATGCAGATGCTTTCGTATATACAGGGGTCGAATCATCTGTTTGCGGTAAAAGATGATAAAATTTATATATGTAGTTCTGAGTTTAAGGAAAATGCCTGGCCAATCATTACTGCCTTTCAGGCGGATAAAACAGAATATCAGATAAATGCCCGAAAGCTATATTTAAGTCAGGAGGATTACGGGGCATTTTGTGGAAGTGTATTGCTAAAAATCAAAGATTTTTTCAAGATAGACAAGAAAGGGGTAAACTTTAAAGCCTATATGCCAAAGAAGGCAGAATTTGCACTGTATCTGAATCAGGATGAAGAAGAAAGGAACCGGATTCTGGCAAGAGCAGAAGTTTCTTATGGAAGCCAGAAATTTAACATAATGGCTCCTGCCGATCTTTCAAAAGACTATCGAGATTTAGAAACAGAAAAGCAATTTACAGAATGTCTGAGGCCGTATTTTATGAGCGATGGTAATGAGGAGAATCCAAAGCTTTTCTGTCAGGGAGAGGAAGCGGTCTATAAGCTGATTTCAGAAGGAATCAGGGAAATTCAGAAAGTAGCCGAAGTATTTGCGGATGAGAAATTGAAAAAGATACAGTTTTTGAAACCACCCAAAGTATCTATTGGCGTGAGTGTTTCTGAAGGATTTCTGGAAATGAATCTAAAAATACCTGATATGAGCAGGGAAGAGGTCTATGATATTTTATCAGCCTATCAGAAAAAGAAGAAATACTACCGATTGAAAAATGGTGACTTTTTAGAATTGGAGAATAGTGGAATTGCAGTTCTTTCTGAATTGACAGATGGTCTTGGAATTACGGGAGAACAGTTTGAGAGTGGAACGATGCTGTTCCCCAAATACCGGGCAAATTATATTGATGCGGTCACAAAACAGGCATCAGAAAATGTAGAGGTTACCAGAAGCAGGGATTTTAGAAAAATTATCCGTAATATGAGAGAGTATCAGGACAGTGATTTTGAAATCCCAGAAGGCCTGAATGCTGTCTTGAGAAAATATCAGGAAGATGGCTTCCGGTGGCTGTCTACTCTGGCAAGATGGGAATTTGGCGGTATTCTTGCAGACGATATGGGACTTGGAAAAACAATTCAGATTTTAGCATTTCTTTTATCGGAAAAGAAAAAGGCGTTAATTGTATGTCCGGCATCCCTTGTATATAACTGGGAAGCAGAGGCAGCAAAGTTTGTTCCACAATTAAAGATGCTGTTAATTGCAGGAAATAGCGAAGAAAGAAAAAAGAAATTGGAAGAGTGTGCAGAAGCGGATATATTGGTTACTTCTTATGATTTACTAAAGAGGGATATAAACAATTATAAGGACAGGCAGTTTGATTATATGGTAATTGACGAGGCACAATATATAAAAAATGCAGGGACACAGGCAGCAAGGGCAGTAAAAAAGATTCATGCGGGGACTTGTTTTGCACTTACAGGAACTCCAGTAGAGAATCGCCTGAGTGATTTGTGGAGCATTTTTGATTTTGTTATGCCAGGCTATCTGTATACGTATAAACAATTTAAAACCCAGATTGAACAGCCTGTTGTGCAGGAAAATGATGAAGATGCCAGACAGAGATTACAGAAGATGATATCCCCATTTATACTTCGCAGGAAAAAGCAAGATGTATTAAAAGACCTGCCAGATAAACTGGAAAAAGTAGTATATACAAAGCTTCAGGGAGAACAGAGAAAGCTGTATGAGGCACAGGTAAACAAGATCAGGCAGGAACTGGCAGGTAAGTCGGATGAAGAGTTTAAAAAAGAAAGTATCCAGTATCTTGCAGAACTTACAAAACTGCGACAAATCTGCTGCTCGCCGGAACTCATTTATGAGAATTATAAAGGTACCAGCAGCAAAATGGAAACCTGCATGGAATTAATTCAAAATGCAGTAGATTCAGAACATAAAATACTTCTGTTCTCTCAGTTTACGCAGATGCTTGATCTGATTAAAGAAGAACTGCAAAAGAGAAATGTACCGTTTTTGTATCTGTCAGGAAAGAATACAAAAATACAGAGAAAAAATATGGTAGAACAATTCCAGCAGGGAAGTATTCCAGTTTTCCTTATATCTTTAAAGGCAGGAGGAACAGGACTCAATCTTACCGCTGCAGACACAGTGATACATTTTGATCCATGGTGGAACGTAGCAGCTCAGAATCAGGCTACAGACAGAACACATCGTATCGGGCAAAAAAATGTAGTGAATGTCTTAAAACTGGTTGCAAAAGATACAATAGAAGAAAAAATTATTCATTTGCAGGAAAAAAAGGCAAAGCTGGCAGAGGATATTATTGAAGGTAAGGAGACAGCAGAGTATCATTTAAGCCGAGAGGAAATCATAGACTTGTTATCAGAAAAAGACAAATAGTGGGAATATATTGTAAGTTCGCAGCAGGTAATCCTATCAGAGAAACTACTGTGCAAAGAGTCAATATATTTCAGTAATAGGACAGCAATTTTCATATATCCTCTCTTTAAATTAGTGCTATAATAAAATAAATATGACTATTCTGAAATAAATATGAAATCGCATTTGCGATACTTATTTTTTGCTTTGAATAGCCGCAGTTTATACAACATAACACAACCGTGGGGCACACGGGGGTAGCTCGCTTATGCTTAGCACAGTAGTGCTATCGAACGAGAACTAAACTTGCCGAGGTTAGGAAGCCCATACCTATAGGTGGGGGAGGATGTCACCATAACCAGAAAACCAAAGTATTTATATTGGGAAAGGGGTAGAAAGACATGATAGATAACACAAGACAGGAGATCATCCACAATCAGGTAATGGAGATTCTTAAAGAGAACAACCTGGCATTCTCTAATGTTGCCCGTCCAAAGCCAACAAAAGCTTCTACAGCAACATCTGCATCCTGGTCAAAAGACATGGCTCCTAAAGCATCTGCAGCAACACAGGGTGCGTGGGACAGCACAAATACACCAGGCGGCGTTTCTTCTTTAGCAAAGGAGAAATGGAATGTAGAGAAAATCGCAGCACTAGTAACAAATGCTTTAGAAGCGAACAACGTAAAAGTTGCATTTTCTAATAAACCAGTTCCTGCACCAACAAAGATTTCCAGCTCCACACAGCCAGCATGGAAGAAAGAGGAAGACGATGCTCCCCGTAAACCGGCAGCAGGAACACAGGGCGCATGGGATGTAACAGACACACCAGGTGGACTTTCTTCTGAAACAAAGAAAGTATGGAATCTCGATGCGATCACAGCTCTGGTAAAGAAAGAATTAACAGAGAATCTTGAATTCTATAACAAACCACTGCCAAAGCCAACAACAGTATCCAGCTCCACACAGCCAGCGTGGAAAGATGACAGCGAAGAGTATAAGCCAAAAGAATCTGCATCTGCTCAGGGAATCTGGGAGAGAGGCAATAAGATTTCAGCTTCTACACAGCCAGCTTGGAAGGTTGATGAAATCGCTGCTTTAGTTACTAAGGCTCTGCAGAATAAATAATATTTGTCCAGGCAAGGGGAGACGCTCCGAAAGAAAGAAGATACCTTATATTTGTGACTCTATCACTGCGGGTTGAATGTTCGCTTATGCGCTCACATTCAATCCTCGCTCTGTTATGAAGTGACTTTTGTCAAGAGGCAAAA
>CAVCBH010000111.1:0-18605 GCA_963600375.1 bacterium
GAGTTTGAGGAGCGTCAGCTTTATATGGGGAGTTTGAGGAGCGTCAGCTTTATATAGGGAGAGGCAGGGGCGTCTGTTTAGCAAACAAAATACAGAATCAATAGATGCAGAGGGTAGAAGAGATAGAAAAAGTACTTATTCCCCCGGCCTTTTTCTCCGCTGTAACAGCGCAGTAGCAATCCATCCATGAGCGCAAACACCTGCACCGGAAACGGCGATACATACGTTAGCAGCGGCAAGGCGGCTGGAACCGTTCCGATAAGTCCTGCTTTGAGTGGCAGGTTTGCAAAGGTCTCTCTTTTTTTATAAATAGAATAAAAGAAAAAGATACACAAAATCCCCGCCGCACCGCAGTCTGTCTGAAATACTTCGCTGAGGCAGCAGAAAATAATGAGAATATCAATATTTCTGTAGAAAGTATTTTTCCGGTATGTGGATGCATTTTCCATTAAAATCATAGCAGTGAACCCTAAAAATAAGGTCAGTAATACATTTTGCTGTTGAAAAGCCGGCAAGAAGGCTCTAAACGATAGTTGGTGTGAGTGTAGGAGAGAGCCAATGTTGTTCGCAGGCAGAAAATGAAATGCCAGATCATATGGAAGTTCGGATAAAAGAGCGAAAATGAGCAGGCGCTGCTGATATTTTTTTCTGTTTTTTGTATGAAAAAAGCCTTCTACGAGGATAAAACAAAAGAGTGGAAAAGAAAGCCGTCCCAATGCTCTCAGGAGAAAATATGCCATCTGAGAGAGGTGGGTCTGATAGATAACACCGATATGGTCGAGCAGCATCGAAAAAAGGGCGATATATTTTATTTGATATCCAGATAATTTCTTTAAGTTCATAATCTCTCCATTTCTTTATGTTATATTATAACAATAGTCTGATTATAACCGAAGAAAAAGCAAAAAGAAAGGCGATATAATGTGCAAGAATTTCCGTAAAAAGGGAAAGATAAAGAAGAAATGACAAAAAGATGGTATAATAGACCTGCATAAGACTTATAAGATACGAATGTATTCTCAGAATGGCGTAAAGTATACGGAAAAGTCGGAAGAATACATTGACCGCGGAGGTGACTATGAGTAAAAAGAAACATAAAGGATTATTATGGCGGGTGCTTAAGATCTGGGCGACCTGCGTGATACTTGCTTTTTGTGTACTTGGGGCAATCGCAATCAAAAGGGTTGGTGTGCCTGTAGTTACAATGTATAAAGAGGCAAGTAAAGATGTAGCAAAAAGCAGTAAGGATACATTTAAGGCAGAACAGACATCCCTTGTGTATGATGCGGATGGGAATGAGATAAAGAAGTTGAAGCAGGAGAAAGATGTTTCCTATCTTGATTATGAAGATATCCCAGATGCAGCAAAGCTTGCGATTATTTCGATAGAGGACAAGAATTTTACAACACATCATGGAATTGATGTACAGGGTGTGGCTCGTGCCGGACTTTCTCTGATCTTAAACAGGGGAAATATTACAATGGGTGGAAGTACGATTACGCAGCAGCTTGCAAGAAACGTATTTCTTGGTTATGAAAAGACTTACAGCCGTAAAATAAAAGAAATGTTTATAGCAGCAGCCCTGGAACAGAAGTATACAAAGCAGGAGATTCTTGAATTTTATCTGAATAATGTATACTTTGCAAATGGTTACTACGGAATTGAGTCTGCTTCTGAGGCATACTTTAATAAACAGGCAAAGGAGCTGTCCATATCACAGATTGCATTTTTATGTGCGATTCCAAACAGCCCGAATCGTTATGACCCGTATAAGCACAAAGACTCTACAATAGAAAGAAGAGACCGTATCCTCAAAAATATGTATGAAGACGGTTATATCAGTCAGAGTCAGTATGAAAAGTCTTTGGATGAAGAGATAACAATCATGCCAAAGAAAGAGACGACAACCAATGACTATGCCGAGACATATATTTTAAAATGTGCGACAGAAGCACTGATGAAGGCACAGGGATTTGAGTTTAAGACGACATTTACCAGTACTTCGGAAAAAGAGCAATATAACAATGAATACGATGAACTGTATAATACCTGTAAGAAGAGCTTATATTCTGCCGGATATCGTATCTATACATCAATTGATATGGAGAAGCAGAAACAGCTTCAGGATTCCGTATCTTCCCAGCTTTCGATGTTTACAGAGAAGACAGATGATGGTGTTTACAAAGTACAGGGCGCAGCTGTTTCCATTGATAACTCGACAGGAAAAGTTGCCGCTATCGTAGGTGGCCGTGAGGAAGATCAGGAAGGCTATGGATTAAACAGAGCATACCAGAGTTTCCGTCAGCCAGGAAGTGCGATAAAACCACTTCTTGTATACACACCGGCACTTGAAAAAGGTTATACACCAAACAGTACGTTAGATGACAGCCGAATGACAGGCAGTGATGCTGTGTCGAATGCGGGCTACTCCTATTCAGGCTCTATTTCTTTAAGAAGAGCAGTAGAAAAGTCCAGTAACGTAGCGACATATCGTCTATATGAAGAACTTGGACCACGTAGTTGTATGAAGTATCTTGAAGCACTTAACTTCAAGGGACTTGATAAAAAGGATTACCAGTATAACACAACCTGTATCGGTGGATTTACAAACGGAGCAACCGTTGTAGAAATGGCAGCCGGTTACGCTACGATCGCAAATGACGGCGAATATCGCACACCAGACTGTATCATAAAAATTACAGATGCCAAAGGAAATGACATTGTGTCGGAAGACACCTCTACAAAGACTGTTTACTCAAGCAGCGCCGCACGAATGATGACAAGCGTTCTGGAAAGCTGTGTAACAGAATCTGAGGGAACGGCTCATGTCTGCAAATTAGACGTAGATATGCCAGCAGCCTGCAAGACAGGAACAACGAATGATTATGTAGACGGATGGCTCTGCGGTTACACCCCATACTATACAACCGCAGTCTGGGTTGGAATGGATACCTATAAATCCGTAGATAACTTAAAAGGTAACACCTATCCAGCAGACATCTGGAAGAACTACATGGATAAGATTCATCAGGGCTTAAGCCGCAAAGAATTTGAATCCTATTTAAGCGATACCGAAAGTACCACGGCAACAGAATCTACCGAGGATACTACCACAGCGACCACAGAAGCAACCACAGAATCCGACGACGATTCCCTCTCCGACTTCACAGATTCTGGCGATGATAGCAATAACGATGGCTATTATAATCAGGACGACTATAATTATGACAATAACTACGATAATAATTATAGCAAAGGAAGTAATAGTGGAAGTGGAAATAACAATGGTTATAGCGGCGGTAATAACGGTGGAGACGATAGTGGAAATGATAGCAATGGCAATGAGGATAATGAATCTGTCCCATCGAATGATGATGACAGTGGGAACACTGATAATGGAGACGATGCGAACTTCTAGTTTGCTACAGGCAAAACAGACGCCGCTGTATAGAATGTGGCAGCCGGATTGCCAGAAGAATTATTAAGAAGAACCATTAAAAAATTTATTGATTTTGTTCCGTTGTGCTAAACGCTCCATTTTGCCCAATAAAACAGAAACTTCGGAAAAAGCAGTCCGAAGTTTCTATGGTCAAAATTCCGCAGCACAAAGTCACAAAATTCAATAAATTTTTTAATGGTTCTTTTCGCAGGTTTTGAGCAATCCGACAGAAACTTTTGTAGCGGCTGTTTTTCTGCTCCAACAAATTATAGTGAACATTCAATCACCGCTCTAAGGCCACAAATGTAGGGTCTCCTCTCTCTTGAGGAGCTGACTTTGGCGGTAGAGGAATTGCTGTGTTGATTGATTTTTCTCTCTGAAAGCGTCAACTTTGCCTGTGACAATTAGTATTCCCTTTCTGTGCTTAAATTAAAAGGATAATATTTACAAATAATAAAAAAATAGTTGATTTTTTTCGTCAAAAAGCATATAATAAATATAGAGCAGAAATGTCTCGATGTAAGAGCATCGTTAAAAGTTGTGCTGGTGATGGAACAGGTTAAATATCCATCTCTTTAGATATCTTAACTGGATATTGAGTCTGGCAGCTTGAATGAAGTTGTAGTCCACGTGGAGGACTTAATGATTTCCACGCCATGAATGATATCTCAACTGGATATCGAGGCTGACAACCAGCAGAAAACTCTTATTTTTTATTGTAGATTTTGAAGGAGTGTGGTACTTATCACGCTTCTTTTTTTTCGTAAGAAATGATAAGAGGTATAAATGGTAAAAAAGACAGATAAGAAGAACATTATTCGACAGGAAATTATAGAGGCTGCAATGATATACAGCAGAGAATTAGCAGGCAAAACATTTTTATATGTATATGGTGAAGAATTTTTTGAAGTATCATTTCCGATTAATCGTTTTTTGCATCTTACAGGAGTAGAAACTAGATTATCGGCAAAAGACTTCTATAAAAATGCTAAAAAGGGGATACTTACAACACAACAGTTCTACTTTACAAGCAGGCATCCTTATGTCAATGCTAAAAGAAAACTTCCATGTTTAAAACGTCTGCCAGAACTTACTAACGATATGATTTGTATACTAAAAGACCTGAAGACAAGAACGATTATATATAAACTTAGTGTCACGAATTTAGAATTTACATTAGGATTGACAGAGAATATAGATAAACAAGGAAATAGAATTAATGAATATTTTCTTCCGATGTCACTACGAGTCAGAGATGCCTCTATAGAAAAAAGTAGGGATGGAAACATCGTTGATTTTATATTTTATAAAGATGCCAGCATTGAAAAATACAATCAATTACTCGTCAAAGATGAAAATAAAATTATTCCGGAAACAATAAAACATTTAATTGTAGACTCTTTCTACAAATAAGTTACATAATTATATTTGATATTGGAGTAATTTAAGGAATCATCGGAAGGTTGTGGATTTTTGTAGAGTTGATTTTTAGATTGAAATTATTGTTGTGATAAATTGAAGAATTCTGTTTTTGTGAAAAAACGTAGAGTTTAATTCCCTTAAGTAGCTAGCTTGTTTGCTTTTCTCTCAAATTTTCAACAAATGCAGAAGGATTTCAATAAACAGAATTATAAATCTATTGAAGAATCAGAAGAAAATTTAAATAGCAATTCCCTCCTCCAGCCAAAAAACAGCTCCCAAAGAAAGAAGACAGGCTGTCTTTTTTCTTTGGGAGCGTCTCCTTAGGGGAGCGTCTCCCTTGCCTGCGGCAACTCCCTATTTATCTTCCTTAATCGTATGGAACTCCTTATATTCATTCAATCTCTTAGTAATTCTATCATGAGGATTCAAAATAGCACTGATAGAAGCCTCATGGTTAATAGAATCAATTAAGAGAGCAATATACTTAGAAACATCACAGCTTACATACCAAGGACGTTCAAAAAGATCTGGACGCTGGTAAGTACAGTTAGTAGTGATTACCTTGTAGATAAGTCCCTCTTCGTAAGCCTTATCAAAAGACGCAAGACCGTTAGTGAACATACCGAAAGTAGAGATACAGAATACACGACGTGCCTTTCTTCTCTTTAACTCTCTTGCAACATCTAACATACTCTCACCAGAAGAAATCATATCATCAATGATCATTACGTCCTTGCCTTCTACAGAAGCACCTAAGAACTCATGAGCAACGATTGGGTTACGTCCGTCAACAATAACAGAGTAATCTCTTCTCTTATAGAACATTCCGATATCTACACCAAGAACGCTGGAGAAGTACATTGCACGATTCATAGCACCTTCATCCGGGCTGATTACCATTAAATGCTCGTTATCAATTTCAAGATCACTTGTGGAGCGGAGTAAAGCCTTGATAAACTGGTAAGTAGGCATGATGTTGTCGAAACCTTTCAGAGGAATCGCATTCTGTACACGAGGGTCATGTGCATCAAATGTAAGAACGTTATCAACACCGATTGCTGTGAGTTCCTGTAATGCGTAAGCGCAGTCTAAAGACTCTCTGGAACTTCTTCTGTGCTGGCGGCTCTCATAAAGGAAAGGCATGATAACCGTGATGCTCTTTGGCTTACCGGAAGCAGCACCGATGATACGCTTTACATCTGCGTAAATGTCATCAGGAGACATATGGTTTTCATGTCCGCATACGGTGTATTTCAGACTGTAGTTAAGAACGTCTGCAAGGATGTAAAGGTCTACACCACGAACAGAGTCGGAAATGAGTGCCTTTGCCTCACCAGTTCCGAAACGGGAACAGGTTGCATCGATAATATAAGTGTCCTGCTCGTAATCTTTAAATACAACATTCTCTTTGTGTTCGTGCTCACGTTCTTTACGCCAGTTAACGATATACTGGTCAATCTTCTTTCCAAGCTCTGCACAGCTAGGGTGAACAATAATTCCAAGTTTGCCTACAGGAACGGTTGCAAATTTGCTATCATCTGGTCTCATGTGTGTTAACTCCTTTATTATATGATTATTGTTATGTGAGATAATTTATCTTATAGAATCCCTGAAGTGTGATTGAAAAAATAAAAGCGTTCTACATATGATAATTGGCAGAAAGCATTTTCAAACACAAGTTGGTGATTATTCAGAAATATTTTAATGAATCTAAAAATAAATTTAAAATAGAATAATCACAAATTATAACTGTTCAGAATTAAAAATAAACTGAACGAATATAAATCTGAACAGTTACCAAATCCTTTATAACATTCCTTTTCTTATTCGTCAAGAGAAGAGAATGCTTTTTTTATACGAATGTCCTCTCCGTAGATGTGTAAAAGGGTGTAGGATTGTATAATTCTTGAAAAAACTCTTTCCGTATAAGAGCGGTTAATCTGCTCTAAAGAAAGGTTTGTACTTATAATAGTAGACTTCTTATTAAGAATTCTCTCATTAATACATAAAAAAAGCTGTGAATTAATGAAAGAATTATTGAGTTCTGTGCCTAGATCATCAATGATGAGCAGGTCACAATGCAGGAAAGAGGGAAGAGTCTGTGCGTTATCTGCACCACGGCGAAATGTATAGTCAGCAAGCTGATCAAAAAACTGATAAGCGGTCAGATAAATAACGCCCTTTCCTCTATTTAAAAGTTCTCCGGCAATACAGTTAGAAAGAAATGTCTTGCCGACACCTGCATTTCCATAAATTAAAAGATTCTGCCCCGGCCTTGAGTCAAAGCTCTCAATAAAAGAATGACTTGCCGATAAGACGTTCTCTATGTTCTCGCGAGGAGAAAGCTTCTCTGTGCCGCTTCTTTGTGCTGAATAATAATCCCTGCGAAAAGAGGAAAAACTTTCCGTACCAGCTACATCCTCGATATTAGACTGTCTGTAAAGAATCTGCCGAATCTTCTGCTGAAAACAGTGGCACTTTTTATCACCGATATAGCCGGTGTCCTTACATTCCGGACAATCATAAATCGGGTCAAGGTAATCCGCAGGAAAATCGTGGATTGCCAGCAGATTGACTTTCTCCATGGAAAGATCATAAATGGTATCCTGCAAAGACTTCTTTGCATCTGTATCGGATATCTTTTTCAGAAGCATTTCCTTTGCCTTTGTTACAGAAACATGAGCAATCTCCTCATCGATACGGCGGATTTCCGGGATAAGGGCATAAACACGCTCCTTACGGTTCTGCTCTGCCATATAATTGCGGCGGCGAGTCGCATCATATTCATTCATAATGTCCTGATATTGTCTTGTGGAAATGCCCATATCTACCTCCTGGTCTTATCAAGAAGACGAGATTCCAAATCGTTAAAGTCGTAGGTTCGCTGCTCAAAATTATGGAACTGATTTGTAGCAGTATTCTTTCTGGTGGCTGTTGTGTTACTTCCTTTTCGTGCCTGTCCCTGTGCATATCCGGCAGACGCTGAAGCAGACGAAGCAGAACCAGAAGTGGCAGAAGCAGTAGAACGGTGCCTGTCATCTAAATGCTTAATATCAGAAGTATTCCGCACGCCAAGGCGCTTCCAGTCTTCAAGAATCTTATTTGCATACGGGAAACTTGCCTGATGCGTTGCCAGCAAAGTACGGCTGCAGGCTTCAATAATAATATCAGTACCAAGTCCCAGAGAATTCCATTTCTTTATGTAATCAAGTTCTGCAGAACCCGGATCACGATTCGAAATACCAAATGCCTTCATAATAGGAAAGACATTCTGTGAATAAAGTGTACTCTGTTCTTTCGCATCCTTTACTGTTGTAATACCCTGTTGATACCAGTTGATCGCAACACTTTCAATGTAGCGGACACTCTTTTTTCCACGAGTGACACAATATTCAATCAAATATTCCATCAGATCAGAAGAAAAATGAAGCTGATCGCTGATGTAACAGAAACTATTCAGTTCTGTTGTGGAAAATGGACGGCCAATATAAGTCTCTGCCATATAAATCGTTCGCTCTAAATCGGTATCTGCCATGGAAGCCTGTACTTCCGTAGGACTCAACGTATTCTTATCCGGCACCGGAGTGATCGTTGGGGAGGCAACAGGAGCGGCGGCACTATTGGCAGCCTTCGCCTTTCCTTCGGAAATCACAGTATCTGTGGAAGTCCCAGCCATGCCAGCTCTCGTATCAGTAGAAGGTCCAGCAACTGTACCCGTTCTCATATCTGTTACAGTTCCAACAGTAGAGGTAATTCCTGCATCTTTGCCAGAAACAGTAGAGGAAGTAGAGCCAGTTTCCGTCATCGTAACCGCAGCCTCAGAAGCTGCAGCTCCTGTCTGTAAAAGCCCTGCCTTCTCCCAATAAGAAAGCGCACGTAAAACATCTTTTCTTGTCAGCTCCAAATGGTCTGCGATACGGTCCACATCAGCCGGAAGTCCCATGCCCTGCAGACGAAGAATCAGAAGATAAATCTTAACATATTCTCCATCCGCTTTTATCATGTACTCGTCAATAAATTTGTTTGGCAGAACAGTAACTTCATTCTGAATATTATAAAGTAAAGTAATCTTATTGTTCATTATACCCCTTATTTCTATCATCTGTAGTTTATTGGTTATCGTTGTGTGTCTTAATAAATAGTAAATTCTGTAAAATAAATAGTCATTCCAGATATCAGATGTCCCAAAATCGCATCAGGTATTCTGAATGATTTATAATATAGAATAGCACACCCTCAAAAAAAAATACAGTTTCGAATCTGGGGAGAATGTGGATAGAATTGTGGATAACTCCTGTATAAATTCTTGATGAAGTCTGTGGATAGAATTGTGGATAATGTGGATAACTTTGTGGATAGATGAGCAAAAGCCGATATTTTGGGGGAAAAACTGGTCAAAAAGGGTAATTAGTTCCAAGATATAGGTGTGAACTTACAAAAATACAATGTGGACAAAATGTAAACAACATGGGGAAAGATGCAAAATACCCAAAAAAAAATTTTTAAAATTGTGGATAATGTGGATGACTTATTCTGATTTGCCACAGACAAGGCTAAACAGACACTCTTCTCTTTTTGAGAGCGTCTGTTTAGTCTTGTCTGTAGTAAACCAGAATCTATTTCTCAGCCAACAATTCTTCCCCAATCTCTACAACATTACCTGCCCCCATCGTAATCAGCAGATCATGTCCCTTCACATGGCTCTTCACAAACTCTTTAATCTCCTCAAAACCTGGGAAATAATGCACATCCTGTCCATCTTTCTGTAAAAGCTTCATCACATCTTTAGAAGAAACTTCTCCAGTATCTACCTCACGGGCAGCGTAAATATCAGCTAAAATAACATGGTCTGCCTGCTCTAAAGCCTTTGCAAACTCAGGGAGAAACGCCTTCGTACGTGTATATGTATGAGGCTGGAAGATAACCCAGAGTTCATCATGTGGATAATCCTTTGCAGCGGATAAAGTAGCACGGATTTCTGTTGGATGATGAGCATAATCGTCGATTACAGTTACATCACCAAGAGAACCTTTGTATTCAAAACGACGGTGTGTTCCACCAAAAGATAAAAGTCCCCTGCGAATTGCATCTAAAGGAAGTCCAATTGCCTCTGTACAGGCAATAGCTGCCAGAGAATTCATAACATTATGGCGACCCTTTACATTTAATGCGATACGGCCCTTCGACTCGCCATGTGCAACAAGGTTATAGGAAGCATTTCCTTCTTTATCAAATGCAATATCAGTTGCAGTATAATTATTTTCCGGGTTCAGACCAAAAGTAACATGCTTCTGAGCAAGACCATTCAGAATAAAGTCTGTATGATCCATATCGCCATTAATAATGATAAGACCATTATCAGCAGTCTGAGAAGCAAACTTGTGGAAAGAATTCTTAATATCTTCAATATCCTTAAAGAAATCCATATGATCTTCTTCTACATTTAAAATAATAGAATATAATGGATAGAACTCTAAGAAACTATTTGTATATTCACATGCTTCTGTAAGGAAAAGATCGGAATGTCCAACACGGATATTTCCACCAATGCGGTCTAACATACCACCAACACTAACAGTAGGATCAGTATCTGCCTGAAGAAGAATGTGTGTCAGCATAGAAGTTGTCGTTGTTTTTCCATGAGTTCCAGCAACAGCGATAGACTTCGCAAAATTCGCCATGATCTGTCCGAGAAGAGCAGCACGGGTCATCATAGGAAGACCATTATTCTTTGCAGCAGCAAACTCTTCATTCGATTCATGAATCGCAGCAGTATAAACGACAAGGTCGATATCATCTGTGATATTCTCCGCCTTCTGTCCGATCACAACCTTTGCCCCAGTTTCCTCGAGATGCTTTGTCATATCGGATGCCTGCATATCAGAACCAGTAACTGTAAAATGTCTGTTTAATAAAATCTCAGCAAGACCACTCATGCTGATACCACCGATACCGATAAAATGAACGTGAATCGGCTTCTGAAAATCAATCGTATACATATTTACCTCCATTGCCATAGAAAATGGCGAATAATTACAATTTAGTTATTAAAAAGTCGTTTATAGTATATCGCACCGCTAAACGAGATTCAAGAAAGAATTCTATTATAAACTTTATGGTGATAAGAACAGCAAAAATTATGCTACTCCAAATCTTTTCCAACTTTATGGTGGTAAATCTTATAATAACTTATAATAAGTAAAGGCGCATTTTGGGGGTTTTCAATAAACAGCCTGTTCCAACCCGATAATCTATATAGAGCGTGTCCAAGCTGCGGTCGAGCAGTTTGGGCGCAGCGAAACGAAGTATTTTTATAGATTATCGGGTTGGAACGGGCGTCTGTTTACCCAAAACCACCCAAAACCACCCGCCTATAGGGCACTTTCCATCATAACCCCCTACCCTTTTCGTAGGTTTTTATCATGAAATGTAAACAATACCCAGAAAAACAATGCAAATTAGATAAAAAAATATAAAATATATTTTGTTTTTTGTGCTAAAATGCTTTTCATTTGGGAATTTCAGTGCTATAATAAGTATTATGTGACAAAGGGGTGATTATTATGATAAAAAAAGAAATGATAGCAATGCTCTTAGCTGGTGGACAAGGAAGCCGTCTTGGCGTACTAACCTCAAAATTAGCGAAGCCAGCAGTAGCATTCGGTGGAAAGTACAAAATCATCGACTTTCCGTTAAGTAACTGTATTAACTCTGGAATCGATACAGTAGGTGTTCTTACCCAGTATCAGCCACTGAGACTGAACCAGCACATTGGTATCGGTATTCCTTGGGATTTGGATCGTAATATAGGTGGTGTTTCCATTCTGCCTCCATACGAGAAAAGCCAGAATACTGACTGGTACACAGGAACAGCGAACGCGATTTACCAGAACATGGAATTTATGGAGTATTATCATCCAGATTATGTAATTATTCTTGGTGGTGACCATATTTATAAGATGGACTATGAACTGATGCTTGAGTTCCATAAGAAGAATAACGCACAGATCACACTGGCTACATATGAAGTGCCATGGGAAGATGCCAGCCGTTTTGGTCTGGTAATTACAGATGAGAATAATCAGATTCTCGAATTCGAAGAGAAACCAGCAAACCCAAGAAGTAATAAGGCATCCATGGGTATTTATATCTTTAACTGGGAAGTATTAAAGGAAGCTCTGGAAACTTTATCCGAACAGCCAGGCTGTGACTTCGGTATGCACGTAATTCCTTATTGCCATCAGCGTGGTGATAAGATTATGGCTTACAACTATCAGGGTTACTGGAAAGACGTAGGAACACTTTCCGCATATTGGGAAGCGAACATGGAATTAATTGATATTATCCCAGAATTTAACCTTTACGAAGAGTTCTGGAGAATATATACAAAGACAGACGTTATTCCACCACAGTATTTCTCAGCAGACTCTAAGGTAAATGCCTGTATCGTCGGAGACGGAACAGAAGTTTACGGTGAGATTTCCAACTCTGTAATCGGAGCTGGTGTTGTCATTGAGGAAGGTGCTGTAGTTACTAACTCTATTATTATGAATAATACCGTAATCAAGAAGGACGCTAAGATAGAGAAATCTATCATTGCAGAGAGCGTAGAGGTTGGAGAGAACGCAGAACTTGGTGTATTTGAAGAAGCAGAGAACAAGTATAAACCTAAAGTTTACAGTGGCGGATTAGTTACTATAGGTGAAGGTTCTGTTATCCCGGCCAACGTTAAGATCGGTAAGAATGTCGCAATCGTAGGAAAGACAACAGCAGAAGATTATCCAGATGGAATTCTGGCAAGCGGCGAATCCATTATCAGATAGTAGAGGGCAGGTGACATAAATGAAGTCTATAGGTATTATTTTAGCAGGTGGTAATAATAACAGAATTGGAAGATTATCCGATAAACGTGCGATTGCAGCCCTGCCAGTAGCAGGAAGCTATCGTGCAATCGATTTTACATTAAGTAATATGAGTAATTCCCGCGTATCTAAAGTAGCGGTATTACCTCAGTTTAATGCTCGTTCCTTAAACGAACATTTAAGCTCAAGTAAATGGTGGGATTTCGGAAGAAAGCAGGGAGGACTCTATGTCTTCACTCCTACTGTTACAAAGAACAACAACTCATGGTATCAGGGAACAGCAGATGCTCTTTACCAGAACATTGATTTCCTTAAGAAGAGCCATGAACCTTATGTAATCATCGCAACAGGTGATGGTGTATATAAGATGGACTACAGCAAGGTTCTTGAAGCACATATCGCCAAGAACGCAGATATCACTGTAGTTTACACAACATTAAAAGACACAGACGACGATCTGACACGTTTCGGTGTTCTTAAGTTAGATGAGAACGAAAGAATCGTAGAATTTGAAGAGAAGCCGCTCGTTGCTTCCTCCAACAACGTATCTATCGGTGTTTATGTAATCAGAAGACGTCATTTAATTGAGATTCTCGAGCGCTGCGCCAGAGAAGACAGACACGACTTCGTACAGGATGTACTTGTTCGTTACAGAAATGTTCGTAAGATTTACGGTTACAAACTCGATACATACTGGAGAAACATCGCAACAGTAGATTCTTACTATAAGACAAACATGGATTTCTTAAAGAAAGACGTAAGAGATTACTTCTTCAAACAGTATCCAGACGTATACTCTAAAGTAGATGATCTTCCACCAGCAAAATATAATGCAGGCGCAGAAGTAAAGAACAGTATTATTTCTTCTGGATGTATCGTTAATGGTAAGGTTGAGAACTCCATCATCTTTAAAGATGTATATATTGGAAACAACTGTACTATCAAGAACTCCATCGTTTTAAATGATGTATATATCGGAGATGACTCCTATATTGAGAACTGTATTGTAGAGAGCAGAGATACTCTCCGCCCAGGAACGAACTACGTCGGAACCGATGATGAGATTAAGATCGTAATCGAGAAGAATGTACGATACATTCTGTAATTATTAATAACATTATTGGGAGGACAGGTCATGCAGATTACCGATATAAGAATCAGAAAGATAGCAAAGGAAGGAAAGATGAAAGCGGTTGTATCCGTAACATTTGATAATGCATTTGTTGTGCACGACATCAAAGTAATTGACGGAGAAAAAGGTTTATTTATTGCAATGCCAAGCCGTAAAGCATCTGATGGCGAGTATCGAGACATCGCACATCCGATTAACTCCGATACCCGTGACATCATCCAGAAAAGTATTCTTCAGGAATACGAAGCAATCATGGCCTCAGGAGAAGAGGAAACTGTTGGAGAAGCAGAGGCAGTAGCGTTATAGTCCTTTTATATAACTGCTGTAGATTTGTATATCCGATGAGATAAATGTAGCAAAACTTAGAAAACAAAGGAAAGAGACTATAATATCAAGTTCTTTTTCTATAGCAGCGACTCTATGCAGAAAGCATAGAGTCGCTGCTATTTTTATAAGGGGAAGCTATTTGTTGTAAAGAGTATGTATAAAAAGTGCATTGAAATAAACAATATTTGGTGATAAAATAAATCTGTATATGTGCGTAGAGATAATCTGAGATGCAGGGAATGAGGGATCGTTCCCTTTTTTTTATAAGGAGAGGCTAAAATGAAAGGTAGAGAAATAGCGTTATCACAAATATATAATAAAATAAGTATTCAGCAATATAAGACAGATATGGGATTTAAAGCATTAGTGGAAGGTGTACAAGATAATCTTTTTGTGATACCAGAATATCAAAGGAAGTATCGTTGGAATAAAAAACAGGTAGAAGAACTGGCAACATCATTAATACGAGATTTACCAATTCCACCTATCTATACATTTCGTAATGAAAAAGGTCAGCTAGAAATCTTAGACGGTCAGCAAAGAATAATGAGTTTATATTTTTATTATATAGGAAAATTTTTTAGAAATTCAAAAAATTCGGTATTTGATTATAGAGATTTAGATATTGAAAATTCTTGGAATTTTGAAACTGCATTAGAGGAAAAATATCACAATATAGTTCCAACTCGATTTTTTATGGAACTTAATGAAGGAAGATGTGATATTAGTTATGCTAGCTTGCCGGTAGAGATTAAAAGGAAAATAGATTATAGGACTATTTCAATTATTGAAATAAAGATAGCAGATGAAAAAGATTTAGAATTAACTTTACATAAAATATTTACAAACTTAAATAATGGGGGAGAAAGTTTATCAGATCAGGAGTTGAGAAATGGTATTTATCCATGTAAATTCAGTAGGATGATTAATGAGATGAATAAGAATAATAGTGCTTGGAGAAAATTAAATGGTTCGATAAAAAATAAATGTGAAGATATGGAATTATTATATCGATTCTGTGCCTTAAAGAAATTTGTAGAATATGATGGAAAAAATTTTAAAATTTCAGAATATCATAATTCTATGAAAGAATTATTGGATGATTTTTCAGAGCAGGCATTTAGATTTACAGATAAAGAAATATTACGTTATAAAAAATCTTTAGAGAGTTTCATTAATTCATTATTTATATCTAAAACGTACTTTAAAAAATTATCTTTGGTGGAGGGATTTTTTATAATACTGGAAAAAACTAATTTAACAATGATATTTAATGATGAAATATGTCAGAGGATTTTAAAGGATCCGATTGTGGAACAAACAACAAGTGGTGGAACAATTTCTCAAAAAAATATGAATAAGAGGTGGAAAAGGATATATGAAATCTTATCAGAATATGATAAATAGATTAACAGGAATTTTATCCGAAGATTCCTTGCCATATAAAGATAGTATTATTATCGGAGATAATTCCAGTGGAAAGTCAGACATATTGAAAGTTCTTATTCAATCTGATGAAGAAGAAAAATACTATTTTATTGATGCGGTAAATCGTTATTTTAATGTAAATCAGGTTATAAACCGAAGTGAACCTAAAATCATATATTCAAAAGAAATTAATATACATCGTATAGATGAAGATAACTTTAATCGTAAGGACAGTTTTTATTATAGAGGTGTGCCAAGAGCGATAGAAGACTTTTTTGTGAATTATTCAGAAGAATTGACAATGTTAATGTGTGAGTTTTTACAGCAAAAGTTTGAAATAAAATATGAAAATTACGGATGGGAAGTTTGTATAGATGGAGAAACTGTCGCTTTATCCAGTGGATATCAGGCATTGCTTAGAATATTTATAGAAGTTGTTTATTTCAAAAAAACAAAAGGGACAGGAACGGTTGTAATTGACGAGATAGACGAATTTTTGTCTGTGAAAAACTGTGGGGAGGTGCTGAGTTTTTTAAGAGAGAATTTTAAAGAATTGCATTTCATTGTTACAACACATTCAGCAGATTTAATTGCAAATGCAGAGAATGCTAATTTAATATTATTGCAGGGAGATAGCTTTCAGGTTCTTGATGCAGGAGATTTTTCAAGCGTATCTCAGGTCTATAATATATTTGATGTTATTTTGAATGGCGAAGAGAAAAAGTCAGAAAAAGAAAAAATTGATGATAAATTAAGAATGCTTTTAAATAATAAAATGTCAGGAATTTGGAATCAAGAGGATAAAGCGTTACTTGAGAATTTAAAAAGTGAGAATTTAACAAAGGTACAGAAATTAATTGTAAGGCAGATAGAGGAGTGGAAACGGTGATACAAAGTCCATTATTACTTGATATTCCAAGTTTTGTACCAGAATATCAGCAGAAAACAGAATATGGTTATAAAAACAAGTCTAGAGAAAATCTGGAAAAGCTTTTAAGAAAGACGAGCAAAAATCATTGCATGTACTGCTATTCTTTCCTTCAAAATGATAGAGTTAATATAGGCAATTTGGAACATAGCATAGAAAAAAGTATAGATGAGGAGCATTTGACAGATTGTGTGCCTAATATTTCTCTTGCCTGTCCATATTGTAATCAATCATTAAAACGAACAGGAGAGAAAAAAAGAATTGAGGCAATAATGCCAGCCGTAAAAGATTTTATAAGTGATTTGGAATGTAGAGGGCGAAATTGCAAAAGTGAGTGTGATAATTATAAGCAATTAAAGAGCGAATATTGTAAAGAATCACAGATAATTTTGCAGCCAATGGGAGTAAGGGGAGAAGCGTCAGGTCAGGATTATAGACTGCAATATGATGTGGATAAAGCAGAATTTATTCCAAGTAAGAAATATAATTATGATGAAAAAGATATAAAATATATCAATCATCATATTAACCAATTTAAATTAAATGATAAAAGCTTTAAGACAAAAGCATTAGTTGATTTTGTAGAAGATGTAGTAGAAGCAGAAGGAAGGTATCGAAAGGATAGGAAATATTCTAATTATATCGTGGATTTGTTTAAAGAAAGTATTCAGGATTTAAGCAGAGAAGAAATATTAGAGCTGTGTGAGCAAATAAGTGTAAAAAATTTTATTTTATTTAGAAATACATAATTTGTGATAGAATATACAGCGGAGGGAAGAAATGAATACCAATAAAATATTCGCAGGGTGCTTTAACTTTTTTCGCAAATGGAAGGTGAAAAAGAATCAGATTACCCTGATAGAGAAGTTGAATACCGGAGGCACAGGAAGCCTCTTTGAGATAAAAAATGAATGTGAAAAAAGAGGGCTGCCATTTCATTTTAATATTATCACTCATACAGATTATGAAGTGAGTCCACGTAATCTTGGGGGTCTGATAAAGCTTTTTACAGTAAAGGCTTTTAAAATGGCAACATCATCTCATATTTTTTTGAATGATAACTTTTTGCCACTCGGATATATGAAGCTGTCTGATGAGACAAAAGTAGTGCAGCTCTGGCATGGAATGGGTTCTTTTAAAAAGTTTGGCGGTTCGTCCGAGACAGACCCGGCAGTTTTAAAGGAGCTTGAAGCGGCAACGAAAAACACAGATCACATACTGGCAAGTTCAGAAAATATCCGGGACAACTATGCAGAGGCCTTTATGGCACCGAAGGAAAAGGTCATCTGCATTGGCTGTCCGCAGGTAGATTATTTTTTCAGAGAGCATGATATTAATGCGTGGAAAGAAGAACTTTGTGAAAAATATCCAGAAATGAAAGGAAAAAAGCTCGTCCTTTATGCGCCGACATTCCGTGGAGATGAAGAAAGGGATAAAAAGCTTTTGGAATCCTTTGATTTTGATGCATTTCAGAAAGAACTTGGAGAAGAATATTTCTTAATGGTACGTCTTCACCCGCAGATTCAATCTGCAAAAGTGCCAGATACCATAGCAAATATGACAGACTACCCAAATGTCCGCAAGCTTCTTTGTATGACGGACATTTTAATTGCGGATTATTCCTCTATTGCCGTAGAATATTCTCTCTTAAATCGCCCGATTATTCTCTATGCATTTGACAAAGAGTGGTATTTGAGCGAGGACAGAGGCTTTTATTTTGATTATGAAAAGAGGGCACCCGGCCCAATTGTGGAAAATATGCAGGATTTAATCGACTGTATTAAGAATAAACAGTGGGATATTGCAAAAGTAGAAAGGTTTGCACACCTTCATAATGATTATTTTGATGACAAATCCGCTGAAAGAGTGGTAGACTACTACTTTGGCAATGGCAGAAAGCTGCCAAACTCTGCATCTGAGCCAGAACCATTTTATGAAGAATGGAATCAATACCGCCCAAAACACCGCAGAAAGAAGAATCCTGACAGCATCAGCCAGAACATTTTTGATAATGCATCCGGCAAAAGCCAGAATGGAAAGCTTCCTGAAAAGTGGGCAACACAGGAT